>SVQY01000043.1 GCA_015065135.1 Oscillospiraceae bacterium | reverse complement strand
AGGGCGTATAAACCACCACTTGCAGTGGTGGAATAAAAATGCTTTAGCCATAGGCTCTCCCCTTGGGAGAGCTCCCGCAATAGCGGGTGAGAGGGCAGGAAATACCCCTCTCCGTCGGCTCCGCCGCACCTCTCCCCAAGGGCGAGGCTTTGCCGAATTTTCGGCAGTGGGGCGATAATTACTAATGTTTATTGTTCGGTACGTCTTCAGATGTTGTCAGCACCATTGCCTTGAAGGCACGGTGCATACCGCCACTTGAAGTGGTGGTTATGATTTATAGCTTCATAGAGGGGTCGCTTTCCAGCGTGACCGTTGCGCGGCGCATGACCTCTGCGCAATAGCCGCATTGCTCGCAGCGCTTGTCGCAGCTCATCACGCGCTCGGCAAAGTCGCTGCCAAGCAGGGAATTCTCCACGTAATGGGGGTAAAAAATGCCGCTGTGGTTGGGCTCCAGCAGCTCCATGGCAGAGCCGCGGTAGCGGCCGTCCAGATAGGCGTTCAGCACACGCACGGGCACGGCATTCACGCGGGTGGCCAGCTTCATCGCAGGGGTAAAGGCCTCGTAGAGCGAAATATCCTCGGGGCGGATGAAGTTGGTGCGCTGCAGCCATCTTTCCGCGTTGGCGGGGTCCTTCAGATGGTCCCAGCAAACGCCGCCGAAGCGATAGCCGTTGTCCATTGCGGCGATCTCGGCCTCGTGCGCCACCAGATTGTCGTGAAAATTGTGGGCCGAGCAGTAATTGAGGCAGCCGCTGTTTGCAAGCAGATACATCTGCTTGCCGTTTTGATCGCACCAATCGCGCAGTCGCTGCAGCGCGGCGCGGTCACGGTTGTACTCGCGCTTCACGTAAAAGCTGTCAAAATAGTCGGCCACGTAGGAGATGCCCTCCACGGTGCCGATCTCCATATTGACCGAGGCGCGCGTGTCGATGCCGGGAAAGTTCTCCTTGACGAATTTGGCGATGAGCGGGGAAGCGGTGGTCACCGATGCCAGGCCGAAGCTGTGCTGCACGTAGTCCACCAGATCGCCGAGACGGCTGAAAAAGGCACGGGATTGCGCGTCACGCCCATAGCAGTTGGCGTTGAACAGCAGGTTGAAGCGCAGCCCCGCATCCGAGAGCAGCTTCAGATCGCGGGCCTGGCGCTGCTGGGTCTCAAAGGCCGTCTCGCCCGTGTCGGCGGTCAGCGCGCTTCTGCCGTTGGGGGTGTCTCCCCAGGAAAAATACACCTCCGCGATCTGCTCCCTTGCGCGGATCACATCCTCTAAAAAGGCCCTGTTCTCGCGTATGGGGTAGCCCACAATGAATTTCAAAGCTTTTCCTCCCTTCCGCGGTGGCATGCACCGCCGTGAAAAAAATAGGAACCTACATCTTGATTTTACCGCGTTTGTGTGATATAATCAATAAAAAATACAAACAAAAAAGTTAAAAAAACAAACCATCGAGGTGAAATATGGAGCTTTGTGATATCAATCCCTTTATGCGATACGCGGCGCTGCAGGGCTCGGTGCTTTCCAGTCCGCCGCTCAGCTGCGCCTACGATTACCGTATTTTTTATATTATTGAAGGGCAGGCGACCCTGGTGCTGGAGACGGAGCGGATCCCGCTCTCAGCCGGAACGCTGCTCTATTTCCGCCCGGGCACACCCTATTATTTTGACGGTAAGGTCAAGGTGTTCGTGTTGAATTTTGATATGACACGCGCGCACGCTGCGTGCAAAAAGCCGCTGACACCCTCTAAGGATCTCTCGGATTTTGACCCCTCGCTGATCTTTGAAAACGAGCCGCCCCGGGAGCTGGAGGGGCTGCTTCTGGCCGAGAACGCCTTTGCCTTTGAGGAAAAGCTGCGCGAATGCCTGCTGCACTATTGCTACCCCACCGGGGTCTCGGATGCCGCCACCTCCGCCATCATCAAGGAGCTGCTCTGCTACCTGGCGCAGGGGGAGGGCAGAGAACGGGCCGAGCTGCCCGAGCCGGTGCAGCGGATCACCCTGTATATCCAGCAGAATTACGACCGGGAGATCAGCAATACCGAGATCTCGGCGGCGCTGGGCTACCACTCCTTTTATCTGAACCGCATCTTCAAAAAAAGCACAGGCATCACCATCCACCAGGCGGTGCTGCGCGAGAAGATGCGCGTGGCAAAGCGACTGCTGCGCGATACCGCTCTGCCGGTGCATAGCATCGCCGCCGAGGTCGGCTTTCCGGAGCGCTCTCAGTTCTGCACGCTTTTCCGCAAGCAGGTGGGCCGCACCCCCACCGAGTACCGGCAAGGAAAAGAGACAAAATAAGAAAAACGCGTACCGTTAGTGGCCTAACGGTACGCGTTTTTTGCTGTTTTTGCCTCAAAGCACGGGCTCAAAAAACGCCTGCAGTGCCTTGAGATAGCCCTCCTGATCCGCCGGGAAGCAAAGACCGTGATCGGCGCCGGGCGTGATCACCAGCCGCTTGTGCGCGGCGGCGCAGGCGTTGTAATTCTGCTCGCTCATATAGCAGGGCACATAGCCGTCGGCATCGCCGTGAAAGAAGATCACCGGCAAGCGGCAGCGGCGCATCGAAGCGATGGGAGAGGAGGCGTTGGGGTCAAAGCCGCCAAGCACCCTTGCGCCAAGCCTTGCAAAGGGGTAGAGCAGCCCGGCGGGCAGCCCCATATCGGTGATGACCTTTTTGACGATATCCTCGGTGGAGGTGTAGCCGCAATCGGCCAGAATGCCCACTACGTTGGGGGGCAGCTCCAGGGTGGCGGCCATCATCACGGTGGCCGCACCCATCGAGATGCCGGTGAGAATGATCCTCGCATCCGGGTCGATATGCTCCACCACGAAGCTTGCCCACGTCTGGCAGTCGCGGCTCTCCTTGGCACCAAAGGTGATCACACGCCCCTCACTCTCGCCGGCGGCACGCTGGTCCACGATCAGGGCATTGCGCCCCAGCGCAAAGCAACGGTAAACGCCGCCGCACAGATCCCGCTCGGCGGTGCCTCTGTAGCCGTGAAAGAGGATCTCGATGGGCGCGCCCTTTTTGTGCTCGTAATATTTTCCGCAAAGCCGCAGCCCGTCATAGGAGGTGACCGAAACGACTTGCGGATTCATAGCGCGCAGCCCCAGGATCCATTCCCGCATCTGCGCGCGGTAGGGGTCGTACGCGTGCCCCGGAGGGGTAGGACATTCATCGGCCGCGGGCCGCTTTTTCGGTTTTGCCAAAAAGATCCTGCGAAAGCAGATCCAGGTGACCAAAAGCACCGCCAGGGCGATCACGCCAAGCAGGATCAGAGGGATAAGCCAATACCACATCTTTCTGTAGCTCCTTTGTTCCGATTTCTTTCATTTTAGCACGAAAAACGAACACGTGCAAGCTTTTTTGCGTTTTGGGGGCTCATACAGCCTCGCTGCTCGCTGCGTTTTTCCGCGCGGAAGACGCGGTATTTTACACCTCGGAGGGCGCGCAGCCGAAAAACGCCAGATAGTTCCGATAAAAGGTGGTGTAGTCACCAAAGCCGCAGCGCTCGCAGACCGCGGTCGCCTTTTCACCGGAGGCGATCATCTTTTGCGCCAGCAGCAGCCTTTTTTCGGTGATGTATTTTTTGGGCGTCTGATGCAGCTCCTTCTGGAACAGTCGGAACAGGTAGCTCTCGCTGACAAAAAGGTGATTGGCGATCTCCTCTATTCCCGTGAGGGTGCAGAGGTTTTCGTTGGTGTATTTCAACGCCTTGGAGATCAGAGGGGAAAGGGTTGCGGCCTCCTTGGCAACGGGCGCGGGGAAGAGCGCGATGTGGTAAAACAGCTCGGAGAGCAGATGCGAGAGCAGTCGTTCAAAGGTCTCGCCATCGCTGTGCGAGCGGTACAGATCGCATTTGCGAAAGACCTCCTCCAGAATGCCGTTGCCCGCAATATTGATGACCTCCGTATGGTCGGGAATGCGGTCGATCCCCTCCACGTGATGCTTTTCCGGGTCAAAGAGGATGTCGTATCGCTCGTATCTCGCGGGCGCGTCGATCTGGATAAAATGATACTGAAAGGGGCGGATCAGGATCAGGTCGCCCTTTTTTAATTTGTATTTTCTGTCCTCGATCACGTGCGTGGCATCTCCGTCCAGAAAGTAGATCAGCTCGTATGTGTTGTGTGTGTGCATCGAATAGGTGTCACAGGGGAGATCCTCTGAGATCTCGTGCTTGAAAAACATCTTGTCGGTGGTCCAGATATAATCGTTCATCATGTGCAAGACTCCTTTTGGTGCTGATCTCATTGTAGCACACCTGTTCATTTTTTGCAATACAAAATACAGATTTTGCTATTTACTTTTCAAAAAACTTATTTTATAGTAAAAATAACGGGGCAGCAACCGCGAAAGCCCCCGAAACAGAGCAAGGAGAGGAGCGCAGTATGAAAAGGATCGCAATACTCGGTTGTGAAAATTCGCATGCAAACGCATTTTTGAAATTCATCCAGGAAAAAGAGGAGTTCTCCGACGTGGAGGTCATCGGTGTCTACAGCGACCAGACCGAGGCGGCCGAGAAGCTGAACCAAAAATTCGGCGTTCCCGTGATGGGGGATCATGCCGAGGCCGTGGGCAAGCTCGACGGTCTGATCATCACCGCCCGCCACGGTGACAATCACTACAAATACGCCAAGCCGTATATCGATAGCGGCATTCCCATGTTTATCGACAAGCCGATCACCATCAACGAGGATGAGGGCGTTCGGTTTATGAAGGAGCTGATGGCAAAAAATGTGCGCATCTCGGGTGGCTCCTCGCTGAAGCAGGACGTTTTCGTGCGCGAGCTGAAGCAGGATGCGGCAGATGGCGTTGGCGGCAGCACCCTCGGCGGCTACGTTCGCGCGCCCTATCAGGGGGAGAGCATTTACGGCGGCTTTTACTTTTACGCCCAGCACCTGGTGGAGATGGTCTGCGAGGTGTTCGGCAGATTTCCCATCTCGGTGACCGCAAGGCAAAACGGAAAGCAGATCCACGTTCTTTTTCATTACGAGACGTATGACTGCGTTGGCCTGTTTTGCGATCGGAATAATCTGTATTACGTATCCCGTATGGCCGAAAACGATGCCAAGAGCTATGTGATCCCGATCACGGAGGATTGGTTTTACGAGGAGTTCAAGGAGTTTTACGCCATCCTGTCGGGCGGCTCTCAAACCTGCTCCTACAAGGAGTTTATCGCGCCCGTTTTCATAATGAACGCCATCGAGCGCTCCCTGCAAAGCGGCAGGGAGGAGCCCGTCCGTGTAGCCGAGCTGGATCAGTGACCGCACGAGCAAAGCAAAAGGCACCGCCTTGCGCGGTGCCTTTTGCTTTGCTCGTGCGCGGTAAACCGCTCGGCGCATAGCGCCAAGTGCGGAGCTTGAAGGCTTACTGCGGCGAGGCCGCAGACGCTTAAAGAATGCCTTGCTACCTGAAAGGCATCATTTTGCAAGCAAAAACGGCATTCTTTCTGCCGCCCGTTTTGCTTGGCAAAATATCAAACGATAGAGAGGGCGGCAGAGGTTAAGCCTCGATCACCCACGCCACAAACACAAAGGGAGTGCTTCGGCACTCCCTTTGTGTTTGTGGTGCGGGTAAGAGGACTTGAACTCTCCGCGAGGCTGCCCACACTAGAACCTGACGGTGATGTTACTTCAGTGACATGTCGTTACACTCTGTGAAAGGCATTTAATCATTTAATAAACATAGAAAAACTCTGTAACAGAGCAAAAAAAGAAGAATTGGACTTGATTTGTTACCATTGAACGCCCCTTAGCTCAATTCTTCACAACTGAATACATCCTTTGAAAACAAGGATTTTGGCGATCCTCTTTTTGTCGTATTCTTTTTTGCCTCTTTTAGAGGCTCTTTCTTTTAGCTGATTTGCTTTGTCTCATTTGCATAGCAAAAGGCTGAGCCATTCGCTTCCGTAAAAGCTTTTGACTCAGCCCCTTGTTTTTATGGTCAAAGGTCAAAATGACAACTCATTTGGAACGATCGCCCCGATAGAACGAAGCGCATCACATAAACCTTGGTATGTAATATCTGCGGCATCTGCGCTCTCCTTCCGCATCACCGAGGCAGCAGATCCTGCGACCTGTCCCATCGCCATGCAAACCGCTTCCACCCGAAGTGCACTGTTCGCATAAGTATCGGAAGAAACGCATCTTCCGGCGCAAAGAATACGGCGGGAGTTTTTGGGAATCAAAGCACGGTACGGGACTTTGGATACGACGTTTTCCTCATGGAAGCGTTGCTCGATCCCTCTTTCCACATGTAAATCAATCGGATAAAAGGCATAACAAACAGAATCAGGATATACATATCCATTTATATATTCTTCCGCTGTAATGATATGCTTGCCCACAATGCGCTTGGTTTCTCTTACACCTGTTTCATGCGCAACTGCATCGACGGTCAGATTTTCAAGCCCCTCTGTTTTTCTCAAAAAGCATACGACCTTCATAATCTCGTAAAGAGCATTTTTTTCAAGTTGCGTTCGCCCACTTGAGGTATCCGCATCCACACACGGAATATGCATATCGATTTTATTTTTTTTCAAATATCTTATTAGATCCTCCGCGGTGATATGCGCAGGCAACCTTGCAGGATCAAAGCCGCTCTTCACACGTTCAAATATTTTTTCTTCCGCAATATAACCCGAAATATGATTCAGTAGCGTGGCAGGCTGCTGTGTTGGACTTTTCAGCATATCAAAGCCTGCCAGCTGGCAAAGAGTCGCATCTCCAGTCGCATCAATGGCAACAGATGCGTTTATGGCAACCATTCCGTCCTTGGTTGTAACGATTACGCTCACGCCATTTTGTTCCTCCGATGTGTAAGAGATCATCGCGTTGCAGATGATATGAACGCCTGCCTCCTCACACATTTGAAACAGAACCGTGGTATAAACGAATGGGTTGAGCTTTATCTGCTCATGCCAATGACGTTTTGGGCGAAAGGAAATATTCGGCAAATCAGCGCCGCCAAGTGCTACGGTTCTTTCGATCGATTCCCAGCACGGTCCGCTGATGATCTGCCGACCCCAAGCAAAGAACAATCCCGGATAATTGACTCCTGCCGCCGTCATCGTTCCTCCGAGCATGCTGTTTTTTTCAATCAATATGGTTTTGCTGCCGCTTCTCGCCGCTGAAATCGCAGCAAATACTCCCGCAGTTCCGCCTCCTATCACGACAACATCCGCTGTTAGTTCTTTTGAAATGACACAATTGAAATTCATACTCTCTCCTTGATCTCATTGGTTTATCGTTCGGATACAAGCATCTCAAGTCTCTCACAAGCATCGGAAGGCATGATATTACTCCCGTCGCAATAAGAGCAACGCCCCGTCATTTTCCCGCAGGGAAAGCACGCCACCTTCATAAGAGCCACCACGAAGAAGCTCCAGGGAATAGCCATCCGCAACCGTCAGCCGAGCCGACTCGGGACAATTGTTGTAGTTAATGGCAAAAATGTAAGAGCTTCCATCCTCGCGAGGATGCACGGTCAAGCGTACGAAGGGGTGATCTGAGTCTACCAAAGGACGAATGTCTGCGGAGCGCGCTACCGTGCGGTATACCGAATCATAATGGGGTCGATCCGCTTTGCAGAAAAAACCGGGGGTGTCCGCCGCGTAGGATTCCAACGGAAGGGTAAGCAGAAAAACAAAGCCTTTACCAAGAGGGTAGCGGAAGAAGACTCCGACTCCGTCCTCGTCGGTGCCCAGAACCTCTGCGGTGCCACTTTCGGGAGTCAAAAATTTTGAAGATTTAATAGGGAGGCGTTCTTCGTTCAAGCAAAGGGTCTTGACTGTGTTGACTGTCTCGCGCCAAGCGAAGTCTACCCCCGTAAATTCAGGTATCTGACGGAAAATCCCCGTGTCCAGAGACAGATATAGCACAGCACCATTTCGCACACGCTCCAACAGCTCGTTCAGACGGTGCTTAGAGATTGCGCGATTGTAAATAGAGCGTCCCCCCATGATAGATGGAAGAATGTAAAGCGGTGCATCGGGAATGGGGTCCATAACGTAATGGAATTTTGGTTCAAGATTTGCTTGCTTGGCAAGCATAAAGGTTGTTAGGAGCGGATTGATATCCAAGCCTCCCATATCCCGAGGAACCAGGATCACAGAATCGGTTTTGCGAGGGGGAAGCCCCTCTGTACCCAGGGCATCCAGCAGACCGCGGAAGGCAAGATTTTCCGCCACAATTGGCTTAGAATACCCATTGCGGTCAAAAAAGCCGTAGTCGCTTCCGTTGTTGTTCCAGTTGTAGGGATAAAAATCGAAATGTCCTTGATCAAAGGCACACCACCACATGGTGCCGTGACAGTCGTGGGCAAGAGCGGCAAGCAGTGAGCAACGGTAAAAATCCGCCTCGGTTTTGCGAGAGCAAAGCTGATAACCGATCGAACCGAATTCCTGAATAAAGGTGGGAACTCCGCTGACGTCCTCTGCCAATCGACAGCGTGCGGTCACGGTTAGAACCGTTCGCATGGTGGAAATGGGATCGGGTGCGCTGGTGGCGGGATAGGGATGAACGGTGTGTACATCACAAAGCTCTCCTACTGAGCGTTGATTGAACTGTCCCGGGGAAACGGTAGGCGCATCGATGCGGTCAGAATTGGCAAAGCCTGATATTATGGGACGGGACGGGTCAGCAAGACGAATGGTGCTTGAGATTACCGTTGCCCAAAGCTGAAAGGCGTCCGGGTTGTCAGAGTTACAGGGAAGAAAATTGGTTTCATTTCCCAGATCCCACGCCACTATTGCATCGGACTGTTTAAAACGTGACACAAAATACCGAACGAAGCGAGTTTGCCACTTGATTACCGTAGGATCGGTGAGAAGGTCCCGTCCGTCAAAGGCGGGGGGAGCATAGGTGCGTGAGGACATATAGCCTGTGATCAGTCCCACGATCAGCTTCAAGCCGCAGTCGGCGGCAAGCTGACAGAAGAGCTCGAACCGTTCGCATGCCACCTCGCTCACTCCCGCCGCACCCGCGGGCGTGTCGGGCAGAGGCGTGTCGTCAAAGGAGTAGTCCATGGGAGCGTTGTGACGGGTGTACATCAGACGCAGAGGCTGAAAGACATGCCAAAGCGGAAAGACCCGCAAATGGGTGATCCCCGCTTCGCGGATGCGCCGAAAATCCTCCTGAATGACCTGAGGGTGAAAGTCCTCCCACATGCGGGTAGCGGTGTCCGACGCCCAATAATTTAAGCCCAAAATAAAGCCGGAATTGATTTTTTTTATGGGATCTTTCATACAAGATATCCTTTCTCTTGACTTTTTTTCATAATTATACTATAATAAAGCCGCAAATACTTGCGTTTTTTTCACCGAATCTTTGCGAATCCCGTCAAAAAGGGGGCTTGAATGTGAAAACATTAAATAATCCCCGGGGGGAGCTGAAAATTCGTCATGGAACGGTGTATAGCTTTCCGGTGCATCTGCATACCTATTACGAGATGACCCTCTACCGTCCCTTTTGCGGAGGTGTGCTGATCAACGGAGAACGGATCCCAATAGAAACAGTCAGCGCGGTGCTGATCTGCCCGGCGGATTTTCACGAAATCGTGGTGGAGGAGCCCACCGATGCCACCTTTATCAAGGTCGGCTTCAACGGAGAACTGTTCGGAGGAAACGAACCTGATGTCTCGGCAGTATTGAGCAATCTGGAGTCGGAAGGCTTTGGCGTGCGCCTGTTTGAGGAGCTGCTGCGGGAGAGCGGGGATCGGAGCTACGCCGAGCAGCTGATCCGAACGGCGGTACAGATGATCGTAAGGCGGGGCAAGAGTGTCCGACCGGTAGCGATGAGCCGTAGCTATCGGATCGCCACCGAGTGCGCGGGCTACCTACACGAGCATTTTCGGGAGGAGATGACATTGGAACGAGCGGCAAAGCATCTCTCGGTCGCTCCCCAGTATCTGTCAGGAGTCTTTAAGCGAACGCTGGGAGTGAATTTTTCCGCTTATCTTATTCGCTTGCGGTTAGAGTATGCCGCATCCCTGTTACGAGGTGGGGAGGGAACTGTAACCGAAATCTGCTTTGAGTGCGGTTTTTTCAATGTGTCCCATTTTACTCGTAGCTTTCGGGGGGCGTACGGTCAATCCCCCACCGCCTACCGTCGTGGTGCTGTTGCATCAAGGCAGTCCTGAAACAATAAAAATAAAGAAAAAAGCCTTGAAAACGTAATGTTTTCAAGGCTTTTCGCTTAGCAAAATATCAAACGATAGTGAGGGCGGCAGAGGTTAAGCCTCGATCACCCACGCTACAAACACAAAGGGAGTGCCGAAGCACTCCCTTTGTGTTTGTGGTGCGTGGTAAACATCTTGGCGCATAGCGCCAAGTGCGGACTTGAACTCTCCGCGAGGCTGCCCACATCGAAACCCGGCGGTAACATTACCGCGGTGAAACGGTGCACAGATCAAAATTCTACGTATCGAATAGAAAACGGCGGCAATATGATTTTTTTATCAAGAGGCCCGATCTCATCAAACATATGCGCGTCGTCTGTAGCCATTACGTTTCCGCAGGGAAGATCCGCTCCGTTGACGGAAAGCTCTACCGTTTTTTCGTTTTCGCTGTCATTGACAATGGCAAACGCTTTTTTGTCGGTTCCTTTTGCTGCCATAACGAAAACATCTTTCTCATTCGATTGACAGAAGCATTGCTCGCCCATTGCGTACATTTGCCCGAAAACATAAAATGCGTAATACGTTTTAAACACGCCGTGTGTGATTGGATCAAATATTCCGCAATATTGCGAGCGCTCCGCGGCATCGTAATACATGCACATATCGGTAGGGGTGCTCTGCATGGCGATCATCATTGCCAAAACGTCGGCGGCATCACGAGTCTTACCTCGGTTTTTGAAATCCGGATTCCATTCGTTGAGAAACACTTCGCAATCGGTAAAACCGTGCGCGTCAAGTCGATCTCTTATGTGTTGCGCGTAGATCACGTTTTTTTCAACGCTTGTATAGCTATGCCACGAGAAGAAATCGATCACGCAAGCGTTCTTTCGGGAATAATCCAGAAACTCTTCAAAAAACTCAAGAAAATATTCTTTTCTCGGAGAAGAATTTGCCGCTTTAATAAAAGTATTGGTCAAGGCGTAGAATCCGCTGGATGCATATCCGCCGATTTTGAGACGTGGGAATTTTTCTTTCAAATAGGTGGAGGTGACGCGGTACAGCTCAAAAAATTCTTCTTTAGTACCGTGCCAACAAGCATTTTCTTCGATGATATGCCCATTATCAGGCTCATTCCAGATCTCCCAATATTCAATATCCATGTGAAATCCGTTAGCCCAGCCTTCATTGTAATGCATAATAATATGCTCACAAACACGTGCCCACTTTGAAAAATCCTTTGGCGGATGGATATGATAGGCCTTTATTTGGTGGAAGTTTTCAATCGTCGCGCCAAGACGGTAAAACGGCTTGATGCCTTTTTCATTCATTTCCGAAAGAAGAACGTCGGTGAATGAAAAATCATAGGAGCAAGGATCGTTTTCGTCGGCGTCAAAATGCGGAAAGATAGCGGCTGTATCCACAAGAGGCGTAATGGACGAATAATATCCCGTATCGTGCAAACGGGCATAAGGGATATTTGCCTGTGCCAGCAGGTCGAGGCCGCCGTAAAAATCATAGGGAACGGTTTGAACATTGTTTATGGCGTGCATACGTTTCATTGTTCCTACAGGAGAATTAAAATCAATCAAGATCTGATCCATAAGAGCCTCCTATGAATATAAATGTTTGCATTTAGATAATAGCATAGGTTCATCATAAAGTCAATGGTAAATGACAGGTAAGACGATTGCTTTTCATAGAGAACAGCCTTGAAAACGTAGTGTTTTCAAGGCTGTTTTGCTTAATGTATTAGCCGAAGCATAGCATCGTGAGATAAATAATGAAATTCGGCAGCACTGACAGCGACATTGGCTGTCGGCACTGCCGACTGGTGCGTGGTAAACATCTTGGCGCATAGCGCCAAGTGCGGACTTGAACTCTCCAACCACGTGGCGTTCCGCCACGACAAGAGTATTTCTTGCAGGCTGAACGCCTGCACTTTGCACCTGACGAAAAGCGTTCTCCAAATGCGGTGGCGGTTGCCCCAAACAGCTATTTCCGGCGAGAGCTTTGGTGCAAAGACGAAAACTCGGTGGATGTTCTGCGTGCCCCTACCACACCACAAACACAAAGGGAGTGCCGAAGCACTCCCTTTGTGTTTGTGGTGCGGGTAAGAGGACTTGAACCTCCACGAAGTTGCCCCCACTAGAACCTGAATCTAGCGCGTCTGCCAATTCCGCCATACCCGCATATGAAGGGTGTCACTGAAAAACGGGCGACACCCTGTCGTCGTAAGCCTTGCGGTTTACGTTGGTCTGAGTGACACGACTTGAACGTGCGGCCTCTACCACCCCAAGGTAGCGCGCTACCAACTGCGCCACACCCAGATTTCTGCGACTTGTGTATTGTAACATACCCTGCGAGATTTGTCAAGGGTTTTTTCAAAAAAAATAAAAAGTTTTTTTCTTTTGGTCGAAACGGGCGAAATCGCGCCAAAAAGTCGGCCCGATTTGGTGATTTTGCAGGCGGCGCCGCAGGATGAGGGAGCCTCTCGCTCTCGCGCCGCACCACCGGCTGCCCCTATGCCGTCCGCACCGCACAATGCGGCTGCAAACAGCTCGCGCGCACGTGTAAATATATAAATTTTAAAAAAGCAATTGACCTTTTTCACCATATGTGCTAAAATATAAAGGTATCACGAGCCTTCCTTGTGCAAAATGCAGGAAGGATCGAATCTATCTGTATAGGAGCGAGAGTATGAGACGACTGCTTTCTATCTGTATGCTGCTCTGCCTTCTGCTCTCCTGCGCGGCGGCGCTGCTGCCCCTGACCGCTTCGGCGGAGTCTGCGTTGGACTGGAACAAGATCTACTACCGCCAGATCCCGCAGACCGAGGGGGAGACCCACGAGCAGGTGAGACTGACCACCGGTGCCGAGATCCCGGGTGCCTGCACGCTGGAGTTTGATGCCTCCAAAACGGGGCTCAAGGTCAACGACAAGGCCGTGCAGCCGGGTGAACAGCTAACCAAGGCAGGGGAATACGAGCTGCTGCTGACCAACCTGGCCAACGAGACGCAGCAGGTGATCTATACGGTCAAGCTGCTGCCCGACATCAACGTGAAGCACGGCGACGTATTCACCACTTATCCCACCATCACCTGCAGCAATGCGGAGAAGGTGACCTACCAGACCAATCTGGACTTTGAGGTGCCCATCGCCTCGGGCGATCAGATCCGCCAGTTCGGCAGATTTATCATCTGCGCCTACGGCAAGAACAAAAACGGCCACGACGTCAAGTTTGAGTACGTGATCTATATCAAGGTGGTCCACGCGGTCGAGACCTTTGATCCGCAGAACGGCCACGCCCTCAACGTGACGGTGGGCAGCTTTGACGACTATACCGTTGAGGCCACCCTGGATGGGCAGCCCCTTGCCGAGGGCCCCAATGTGGTGACCGAGGTGGGCGCGCACGAGCTGAACGTGAAGCTGAACGGCGCCTATTACAATAATCTGAACGCGATGCCGGATGCCGAGTCGCTCTTCCTGCGCATCTCGATCGATTTCAGCTCGCTGGAGCAAAGATCCCCCTATTATTTTGATTTTACCGGCTGGAACGCCAAGATCCTGCTTGACGGCAAGGAGGTAAAGGGCCAGGTCCGCGTGGCAAAGAACGGCAAGCACACCCTGGAGGCGCTGGATGCCGACGGCAAGCGCATTGAGGGTGCCTTCCGCATCACCACCGATGCCAACCCCACCCCCCAGAGGCTGGATACCGTGACCTTCCGCTTCAGAAACCCCAATTTCATCATTGCCATCATCTCGGGCGTGCTGGCGATCGGCGTATTCGCCTTTGCCGCCTATCTCTTTGTGGCAAGACGGAGGCTCGTATGACGGTATTAGAAACGATCCTGCCCTTTATCGTGGGCATTGCCGCGGTGCTCAGCATCGTGCTGACGGTGCTCTGTGCCCGTGTTGAGGCCAAGCTCCGCGAGCGCAAAAGCATCAATCTTTCCAATTACAAGGCCAAGAGCCACCTGTTCTATGTGCTCAACGATCTCACGGTGGGCGTGCTGGCCTGCATTTCGGGCGGCCTTTCCTTTGTGGGCGGCATCCTGTGCCTGTTCGCCCCGGCGGCGCGCCTGTATATCGTGACCGCGCTGCTTTGCGCAGCTGTTTCCGCCGTGGTGGCTTACCTGTCGCTGACCAGAAAGAAGTGCGGCCGCGATATCCGCGCCTTTGACAGCTACTACGTGCAGGTCGAGCACGTGCTGGCGAGAAAGGAGCGCACCCTTGCCAATATCGGCGTTTGCCGGCAGCGCGTGGACGGTCTGCGTGACCGCCTGACCCGTACCATCCGCGAGTTCAATCAGAACCTGGCAAGAGGCCTTTCGGGCGAGTTTGTCTCCTCGCTGTTTGCCCCCATCGACCAAATGATCGAGGAGTATGTGCTGGAGATCGGCGCCTTCTCCGAGCAGGTGGAGCGGAACTTTGACGAGGCGCTGAAGGCCTTCCTCTACGAGGGCACCGAGCCCGAGTTCCACACCGTGCCCCTGCGCACCTTTGATGAAAACGCCGTTGATGAGCTGCTGACCTCCATCAAGGCCTCCTACGGCGGCGAGATCGCCGCTATGGTGGTCGAGCAGGTGCAGGCCGGCGCCGTCAAGAACGCCAAGGCGCTTGGCAATATCATGAGCCTCCTCCACGGCCTGGAGGTGGTGATGGACAACGAGATGCTGGTCCGCTTCCTGCAGGCGGCCTCCTCCTTTGAGGATCGCGCCGAGCTGGCCGCGCTGCTTTACCGCAACCGCCAGATCCCCGCGGCCATCGTGCGCGATACCGTTGTGAAGGAAAACTGGGAGTGGATCGTCCTGCCCCCGATGGCGGCTGCCTACAACCGCCGCGAGCTGACCGCGATCCTGACCGATATGCTGCAGGCCGACAGAGCCGGTATGACCTACCGCCTGCTCAGCGGCTTCGATGCCTCGCTGCTTGATGTGCTGGATGCCGCCGCCAAGGCCGCCGGTGCAGAGAACAGCGCCACCGCTGTGGCGGCTGCCTACCGATTGATCCTGAGCCGCTCCTATGCCGTTGGCAACAGCGGTAACCTCTATGAGAATATCGGCTATATGCTCTTTGACCGTATGGAGGATCTGGGCTTTACCGAGGAGGAAAAGGCGCAGATCGCCGACATCGTGCGCAGCGAAAGCTACTATTTTGCAAGACGTGAGCTCTCCGAGCTCTATACCCGTGCCGTGGCATACGGCGCACCGATGGTGGCCTCCGCCACCCGCGTGCTGTTGCAGTACGTGATCAGCCGCCCCACCGATTTCCTGGAGCCCGAGCGCCTGGCCACCCTGCTCGGCGAGTACAAGGAGACCCTCAGCTTCCGCGATATCAGCACCATGCGCACCCTGCTTGCCGCCTGGCTGCTGATGACCTCGGAGGATGTCGGCACCCTGCGTGCGGTGCTGCGTGAGATGAGCCGCCTGCCCCTGGAGGGCGTGCAGACCGGCGAGCCGACTGTAGAAAATTCCCGCGCCTTCGGCAAGGCGCTGCTCGCCCACCTGACCGCCAATGAGCGCGTGCGCCTGCGCTCGCTGGTCTACCGTACCGAAAGCGCGCGACAGATGCTGGATCGCATCATTCAACTCTGAGAAAGGGGGAAGTGCAACGATGGAAGAAAATATTGTAAAGACCCCCAAGCTGCTCCTCTCCTTTGTGGTGGATAACAGCGCCTCGGTGCCCGGCGAAAAGCTGGGCGAGCTGATGCGCGCCTTCCGCGCCTTCGGCAGCGAGCTGCCCGCGTTTCTGGAGTGGGAGCTGCTGACCTTCGATACCCTTACCCCCGCCGTGGTCAAGCGCTTTGACAGCGCCGAGATCGCGCCGGTCTCGGCCAATCGCTTTCCGCTGCTGGGTCGCGCCGTCCAACTGGCTGCCGACCGCACAGAGGCGCGCTGCCGCGCGCTGCAGGAGGCCGGCGAGACCGTATACCGCCCCTGGATCTTCCTGCTCTCGGGCGGCTTCACCGCCGATGCGATGGAGGAGGTCACGGCACGGCTGGATGCCATGGAGAAAAAGGAGGAGCTGCTCTATCTCCCCTTCAAGCTGACCGAAAGGCTTGCCACCGAGCGGCTGCAATGCATGGACCGCAGCAAGCATATGATCGAGATCCTGCCCGAGGGCGTCGAGGGCTTCTTCGCCTTTGTCAAGGGAATGATCGCCCAGCGCGAGGCGCTGCCGCCCGAGACCGGCGTACGGTTCTCCAAAACCGATTTTGAAGGGTGGGCTGTGCTATGATCTTGCAAAAATGGAAGCAATGCGGCACCGCCGTACAGGGCGTGGATCATATTCACGCCAAGGTGCCCTGCCAGGATAACGTCGCAGCCGCCGCCAAAAACGGCGTGCACGCCATCGCGCTCTCGGATGGCGGCGGTAGCCGCAAATTCTCGCACGTCGGCTCAGAGTACGCCACCCGTGCCGCTTGTGAGCTGCTGGTGGAGCGCTTTGAGGATTATTACAGCCGCCTGGAAAGGATCGATGGGGGAGACCCCAAGGCCGATAAGCTGCTGCTGCGGCTGCGGCTGGAGATCCTGGATACCGTGCTGGATGCCATGCGCACGCAGGTGGATGCCGAGCGCACCCTTTACGATTTCGGCTGCACCCTGCAGTTTGCCGCCGTCAAGGATGGCCGCTATATCGCGGGCCACGTGGGGGACGGCGTGATCGCCGCCATCTATCAGCGCGGCCTGCGCCGCACCGTGGAGGTGCTTTCTCACCCCGAAAACGCAGGCGCCCCCAACGTGACCTTCTTCGTCACCGACCACGACGCCGAGGCGCACCTGCGCCTTTCTCACGGCGAATGTCGCCAGCTGGAGGGCATTCTGATGATGTCCGACGGCCCCGAGGAGGTGCTGTACAGCGGCGCCGGCGGTATGCATCAGAACACGCAAAAGCTGTTTGATAACTTTGTGGGCGTGCGCCGTGCCGAGTACACCGCCGCGCTGCAAAAGTTCCTGACCGGCAATATCGCCAAGCACAGCTTTGACGATCTCAGCCTCAATCTGCTCTATTTGGAGACGGTGGAGTGGAGCAAGCTCTCCACCCCCTATCGTCAGGAGCTGATGGAGGAGCTGCGCTCCACCGAGCAGGTGGAGAGGGTCAGCAGCTATGCCTGCTTCCTGGACCCGAGCCGCAAGGCCACGCGCGATGAGGATCTTTCCTTTTTGAGGTGCTGATATGAGTAAGAAGAATTATTATTATCTGGATGCCTCTGTTCTGCTCGAGGAGGATCTCTATCTCCTGATCGAGGAGCTTTGCAAAAAGGAGCAGCCGATCTACTTCGTGCTGGATGCGGATATCTACAGCGAGATCGAGAGCTACCGCACCCTCGGTCAGCTGGAGGAGGCGCTGACGCTGGAGAACTACGTCAACCTCTTTGCCGCCATGGGCAACGCCCTGCAGGTCAGCACCGCAAGGGGCTACGATGCCTCGGCGCTCCTGCCCCTGACTGCCGATCGGCTGGTGGTGCTCACCCAGAGCCAGAAGCTGACCGAGAACTTTACCGAGCTTGCCGGCAGGGCAGAGTTCCTGCGCCTGGTCGGCGGCGAGCTGAAGCCCTTCCTGCGCGGAATGTCCGAGAACGGTGTGGCCTTTTGCCCCGACCGTGACGTTTACGTTTCGGCCTTCGACGGGGATCAGGTGGACTACGTGTACTCCCCCCGTTACGGCTACCTGCGCCTGGATAAGAGCAAGGCCTATTCGGGCGGCGAGGGCGTTTGCTATAAGACCTACAACGGCCTTTTCTGCAAGCTCTATTTCAAAAAGCATATTTCCTACGTCAACTACAAAAAGCTGCAGGCCATGGTGGATCTGGGCTGCTCCAACCCCTACATCTCCTGGCCGCTGGATATCCTCTACTTCCGCAATCAGTTTGTAGGCTACGTGATGGAGGAGCTGACCGACACGCGCTCGGTGGATGAGCTGCGTGACGACAATTTCTCCGGCTTCCGCATTCTGGATCGCTTCCGCATCGTGCGTAACTTCCTCTCGGTCATCGAGTATCTGCACGGCAAGGATATCCTTGTGGGCGATATGAAGCTGGATAACATTCTGGTCAAGGATAACTGCGACGTGCATCTCATTGATGCCGGCAGCTTCCAGGTCGGGGATTACGCCTGCAACGTCTGCCATAAGGAGTACACCGAGCGCATCTATACCGGTGACGATCTCAAGCACATCCTGCGCAGCGTCAAGGAGGAGTACTTCCCGATCAATAAGATCATTTTCGAGATCCTGATGATGAAGGGCCCCTTCTACAGCAGAGATAATACCGAGATCGACGGTGACGGCAGCCGCGAGTTTACCTATCCGATGACCACCGAGGGGCTGGATGTGGCACACCTGCCCTACCATCTCAAGGTATGGTTTGCCCTCAGCCCGGCGATGCGTCAGTATTTCTACCGTTATTTCACCGAGGGTAAGGTCACCTTCGTTTCCGAGTGGATCCGTGAGCTGGATATCTATATCGGCGCCAAGGAGCGTGCCGCGGCAGCTCAGGCTAAATCTTGAAATCATATGATATAAAGGAGAAAAAGACTATGGACAATAATTTTTTTGAAGATCTTGATTTTGGCGATTTCAGCGCCCCCTCGTCCGGCTCCTCCCGTAAGGTGCCGATCTGCCTCGTGCTGGACTGCAGCGGCTCTATGCGCTATGCGGACGGCACCAAGCTGCCCAAGATCGATGAGCTGAATCTGAACATCGACGCCTTCCTGGAGTACGTGCGCAACGACCCCAAGGCCTCCAAGATCTGCGATCTGTGCATCATCACCATGGGTGACTCGGTGCGCATCCTTTCCCGTTATACCACGGTGGATCGCATCCATCTGGGTCACTTCGCAGCCGGCGGCGGCACGCCTCTCGGCACCGCGATGCAGACCGCTGTGGATCTGCTCTACGAACGCCGCCAGTACTACCGCGATAACGATATCGAGCATTACAAGCCCATTCTGATGGTGATGACCGACGGTGAGCCCACCGACGACGTTTCCTACATCTCCCGTCAGGTGTCGGATATGGTGCTGAACAAGGAGATCAAGATCTTCCCGGTCGGTATCGGTGTCAACTTCAAGCAGTCCACCCTGAAGCAGTTTTCGCCCCTGCTGCAGCCCAAGCTGATCCGCGACTCTGCCGCGTTCGATAAGCTCTTCAAGCTGCTCAGCGCCTCCTCCAGTAACCCCAACGACGACTCGCTGGAGAAGTGGTTCAACGAAAGCTTCTGATCAAAAAAGCATAGAACGGGGGCGGAGAAGCGCAGCTTCTCCGCCCCCCGTTTGTGCCGCGCGATGTGGCCCGCACAGATGTCATCTCTGAGCCGGCTTGCCTGTGGCTATAGTGTCATCTCTGAGCCGGCTTGCTGCGCAACAGCTTAAGCTTGTCTTGTCGCCCAATGGGGCTCCATTTTGCTTGCGCAAAACCGCCAAACTTGGCCTCCGTGTGTCATCCTGAGCGGAGGGCGAAGCCCGTAGTCGAAGTTTTGCGAGGTGCAGCGTCAGCAAACGAGCAAAACCAAGGGAACAGCAAGGCTGTGACCGCAGGGATCTACTACGGATGACCAATAGCTTTCCCGACAGGTGTTGCATCCATTACGCAGCACAAAGAAAGTAACCCTTGCATCAAAAAGCTATCCAAACTCCATACGAGATCCCGCTGCGCGCAAAGCGCTTGCG
>SVQY01000004.1 GCA_015065135.1 Oscillospiraceae bacterium | reverse complement strand
CCAACTGTACCATGCGATACTATTGGGTTATGCGGTATTAGCGTCCGTTTCCAGACGTTATCCCCCACACAAGGGCAGGTTGCTCACGCGTTACTCACCCGTCCGCCACTGATCAGAAGGAGCAAGCCCCTTCATCACCGTTCGACTTGAATGTGTTATGCACGCCGCCAGCGTTAATCCTGAGCCAGGATCAAACTCTCGAAATCATGGTATCTTAACTCCCGGCGAAGGGAGATAAAATCAATTTCGAGCTTGATTGCTCATTTACTATTTTTTAGAGTTGTATTTTCTCTTTCAGAATTCACGAGATGTTCTTCGCACATACTACACACTTGCGTGTGTCCTTTTGCTTCATACTTATCTCTTGCTATTCAATTTTCAAGGACCGTTCGCCGCCACTTTTACGCGGCGACTTGCATAGTATAACATAGATATGAGGGGCTTGTCAATACCTTTTTCAAAAATTTTTTCGATTTTTTTGAAAAATTTTTTCGCCCCCTAAATGTAGTGGTTGACACCCGCTGTAAACCCCTATATATAATAAATGAAGAGTTTTGAAAACCGTGAAAAGCGCGACCTTTTTGTTCTTTCACGCGCGCGCAAATCATATAATGAAGAATTTCACCAATACAGTTCGTCTTCCTCTTTTTTGTTTTTCTCCTTCTCTTTTTCTTCCGCCCGGGCCTTCTTCTCTGCCGCCTCCCGCTCCTTTTCTTCCTCTGCGTTCACGCAAGCCTCAAGCGCCAGTCTGTTCACCGCCTCAATGATCTCTCTTTGCGCCTTTATGAAATTAACGAAAAGAAAGATGCCAAAAAGCGGAAGCCAAAGGAAAAACGCCAGGCAGCCCTCGGTCGCCGTAATCGGCGAAACGCCCTTGCTACCGGTCAGGCGGCGATAAAGCCGATGATGCCACGGCCAGAAATAAATACCGAGTGTGAGAAACGAAAATAGATAGAGCGGCAGCGCACCGGGCGTATGCTGCCCATCCTTTCGCCATAGCAGCTTATTTACATCACGGGTGAGCCTTTGCCAGAAAAACATACCGTAAATACCCAGCGTGATCGTATTAAGAAAGAAATACAATCCGACGCTACGCTGCAATTTGATCTCCTCCATCGCGAAACCTCCTTCGGAAAGTCAATTATTATTATACTAAAGTATTTTGCGGATGTCAACAATAACTTTATAATAGTATTTGGATATTGGATTTTGGAGGATGTTATGAAAGCAACGTTAAGCGAGCGGATCAAACTTTTGCGCAGCAAGATCGGCCTTAGCCAAGTGGAGTTTTCGCAGCGGCTGGGTGTTACCAAGCAATGCGTTTCCAATTGGGAAAACGACAATGTTCTGCCCTCTATCGAGATGCTGGTAAAGCTTGCGGATTTCTTCCACGTTTCTACCGATTACCTATTGGGGCGCGAAAACACCCACACGTTAGACGTCAGCAAGCTTACCGAGGAGCAATGCGCTCATTTGCGTCTGCTTGTGCAGGATCTGGAGAAGACCCACCCCACCGTTATCGTATATGCAAAGGAGCAGGGCCCACAGGACCGCTCTTAAACAAAAAATGGCGAAGCCCTTTTAAGGCTTCGCCATTTTTGCTTTTATTGCGCGATCGCCGCTTCCACGGCAGGCTTAAAACAGGCGTGATCATCGCCAAACCCCATAAACATACGTGGGCCGCCGATGCCATAATAAAAGCCGTTTCGGTGGGCGATCATTTCCAGGCCGGTCTCTCCCCGAATGCCAAGCAGGACCGTATCAAACACGAAGGGGCTATCCAAGGAGGACGCGTCAACGCCTTCCGCAAAAGCACCCGTAAACCGATAGTGCTTGTCGTACCGAAGCTCCACGCAAAGCTCATATTTCTCCAAAAGTGCATATTCGTCCCCCAAAACGAACCAGGACTTAAGGCCATCCGCGCCGAGAAAGCCCTCCATCTGCGCCATAAAGGCAGCATATACCGCTTCTCCTTGCGCCTCGGAAAGCTTGATGCCGTTGCCGTTGCTCACCACCACAACAGCGGTGGGCGGCGGCAAGAAAAGGGCGGTGTCCGTGATCTCTGCGCTGACCGTTCCTCTTTCAACTCCCGTTGCCTCCGGGAAGCACGGGAACATCAGGCTCCAAAGCTCCTCCAAAAGCGCATTGCCCTCCTCGGTAAGGCGGAGCGAAAGACGCCCTCCGCCAATGCTTTGATATTCGCCCTCCAGGACCGCGATCACATCTATCCTGTTGAACACAAACTCCAACAGCAGCGTATCGTACCGAAAGGGCTTCACGTCTACCGCCTCGCCTGTTTCAAGCTGCCTCAGCTCTCCCGTAAACCGATGCGGCGTGTTGTAGGTGAGCTTGATGCACCCGCTTGCATCACGCACCGTGGGCTCGGAATTCATAAGATCCTCGTCGGTGATACACAAATAGCTATTCACCTGCGGTACGATCCGGGAAAGCGTTTCAAAAACAGCGCTTTGCGTTTCGGGCTCAAACGTCACGCTGTTCCCTCTGTAGTAGCCCTCCATCGCATCCGGAGATGGCAAAAGCGCTTGCACCTCAACCACATCGGTGGCAGGCGAACAGGAGAGAAACGATAACGCAATGACTATGCATAGAAGAAAAGCAGCTGCGCGAAAAACTCTTTGTTTTTTCATTTCAGATAACCTCCTTCGTCAAAGCATTCTTTCTGTTCCGATCTTCCTCCAATATCATTATAATGTAGCTTGTATTTGCTGTCAATATCCTTTCATCGCACCTCGCAGCCATGCCCATTCAAGTGCATAAGGTTTTGGAAGTGTGGTGGGGGTGGTGTGCTTTGCCAAGGCAAAGCACAGGTGGGGGGAGGAGAGAGACACTTTTTTCAAAAGGTCTCTCTCCTCCCCCGCCCCGTTTCTCTTATTCAAACACAAAACGCAGGATGGCGCTGCCGAGCCCTTCGGCCTCGGCGATCACCGTGCATTCACCGGGGGTATGCCCTGCCCGGACTGCTACGGCCCCCTCGCCCTGCCAGAGCTTGCGATCGGGGCAGCCGACCGGCAGGTGGTCGGTATTGGCGCCACCGGTGCCGCAAAGCGCACCGGCACCCGATACGACAAAGCGCACCGTGGGCTCAGCGTTGGGCACCACTCTGCCCTCGGCATCCAGCACCGTAACGCCAATGAGCGCCATATCGTTGCCGTTGGCCTTCAGATCATCGGTCTCCAACGTGAGCTTCAGGCGCACGGGCGCGCCTGCGGTCTCGCGTGCCGTGCGAGCCGTCTCGTTGCCCTCCTCGTCGGTAGCGATCGCCTCCAGCTTGCCCTTGGCATAGGGCACCTGCCACTCGGCGTGGCCGAAGCGCGGCACAGAAACGGCGCCAAGGCTCTCGCCATTCAAAAGCAGCTCCACACGGGGCTGATTGGTGTATGCCACCACACGGATCGGCTCGCCCTCCAGCCCCTCGTGGTTCCAATGAGGCAGCAGATGCACCATTGGCGCCTCTGTCCAAAGAGATTGATGCTGATAAAAAGCATCCTTTTTGCGCCAGAACAGATCCACCGTTCCGCTGGCCGAGCAGACACGGGGCCAGGCAGCCTCACCGCGATGCTCGTTGAAATCCCAATGATAGCCGCCCATCAGCCAATCCCGCTCCAGGAGGAAACCCCAGGTGCGCTCGCGGCTGCGGAAGGCGTTGTTGATGGTGGTATCGTAGGCGGACATTACACCGCGTGCCGGGTCGGCAGGATGATACCAGCCTCTGGTGGTGCCGGTAGCGCCGCACTCGGAGGAAAGGAGCGCCTTGTGCGGATATTTGGCATGGACTGCCTCGTAGTGATCCCACTTATAATTGATGCCCAGCAGATCGCAATCCGCATAGACGGTGGCGTTTTCGGGATCGTGGGTGACGGCAGTGATCATAGGTCTGTCGTCCAGCTTACGGGCGAAGGCCTTCATTGTTTTATAGATGCGCCTGCCCACGTCGGTGGTGTGGTGCGGCTCCTCGTTGCCAAGCGACCAGAAGAACACCGAGGGACGGTTGCGGTCACGCTTGATGACCATTTCCAGTTGGGCAAGGCTTTCCTCGGTGCTTTCGAACCAACGGGTCTCGTCCATCACGATAAAGCCGTTCTCGTCCAGCGCATCCATCAGGCTCTCGGCCTGGGGATAGTGAGAGCAGCGGTAGGCGTTGGCACCGCTTTCCTTCATCAGCTTCACACGATGACGCTGGATGTTATCCGCCACCGCCTTGCCGCCAAAGCCGCAGACCTCATGGGCGCAGTAGCCCTTGACCTTATAATGCTTGCCGTTGATGAACAATCCCTTGTCGGGATCCATATAAAAGGAACGGAAGCCGATGCGCACGCGGTTTTCATCCACGGCGGTCTTGCCGGCATTCAAAACCGTATGAACGGTATAGAGATTTGCCTCATCGGGAGACCAGAGCCTCGGCGAAGAAACCGTGAAACGGGTATGGAAAACCCGCTTTTCGCGGGGGGCGATCAGGCCGCCGGCAAAGCTTGCCTCAGCCACCGTGCTTCCCGCAGCATCGGTAATGCTCCCCGTGGCCGAAACGCGGCGCGCCACATCGTCATCATTGCGCACGGTCAGCTCGGTCTCCACCACCCAGCTGCCGTCCCTTTGCAGCACGGGCTTGGCATAAACACCCCACAGATCAATGGAAACGCGCTCGGTCTTGTTCAGCCACACGTGGCGGTAGATGCCTGCGCCCTCGTACCACCAGCCCTCAAAATGATAAGGGGCAACAAATACGGCCAGCGCGTTCTCCTGCTCGAAGTCCGCCACGTCGGAAATATCTACCTCAAAGCTGTTATAGCCGCAGAAGTTGTGCTTTAGCAGGCAGCCATTCAGGTAGACGGTGCTATGCCCCGTGATCCCCTCAAAAAGCAGGGTAAGGCGCTTGCCCTGATCCCCTTTTCCAAGCGAGAAGCGCTTTAAGTACCAAGCGCCGTCGTGGTCCACAAAGCCAAGTGCCTCATTGTATTTTTGATCCGGCACATCGTTCAGAAGGAAATCGTGAGGCAGATCGACCTTTTGCCAATTTGCCGCACGATGCTCCTTGTGAGCAGAGAAGGCCGGGGGGATCTCATAATAACGGCAGGCGGGCCCCACCTTGACACGCTCGGTCTTGGCGGAGAGATAGGCAGTTCCCTTGCGCGTGGGCAGATCGGCCTCCGCCGCACCGCGATGGAAGTACCAATCCCGATCAAACAAAATCTTTTCTCTACGCATCGTAAAGTGCCTCCTTTGCATCATTGCTTTCATTATAGCATAGCATATGCCTTTTGCATAGGCCAAAAGAGATCTTTTGCCGTTTGCAAAAAACGGCTCACCGCAGCGAGCCATTTCTTGCATTTATCAAAGCTTCAGATCGTTTTCCTTGATCCAACCAACACGACGCAGCAAGAGGCAAAGCGACCAGCTGATCACCGCCGGCAGCAGGATGCAGATCAGGATGAGCCCCAGCCAATCAGTAAAGCCGACATTGGCAGGATATGCCCCGCCGTACCAGCCAAGTATCACGCCGATGGGGCCAAGCATACCGCAAGTGCCCATACCCGAATTGACGGCAGCGCCGTACATCTGCAGCTTGAACACGCAGGTGGCAAGGGGACCGGTGACCGCCGAGGCCACCGTGGGAGGGATCCAGATACGGGGATTTTTGATGATGTTCGGCATCTGCAGCATACTGGTGCCAAGGCCCTGAGAGACCAGGCCGCTCCAGCGGTTTTCGCGAAAGCTCATGACCGCAAAGCCCACCATTTGGGCGCAGCAGCCCGCAACGGCCGCACCGCCTGCCAGTGCGATGCCCTCGATCTGATCCGGCGCAAAGCCGGCCGCAATGGCCGCGCTACCCGAAAGACCGATAGCGGCACAGATGGCAGCCGAGCTGATGGGCAGTGTGAGCGCAATACCCACCACCACCGATACCAAAAGGCCCATCACAAAGGGCTGCTGATAGGTGGCCCAGCCGATAAAGGTACCGATATATCCGACCAACGTGCCGATATGCGGTGCCAGCAGGACCGAAAGTCCGCCGCCCACAAAGACCGTTACAAAGGGGGTGACCAGAATGTCTACCTTCGTCTCCTTCGAGACCGCCTTGCCGCACTCTACCGCCAAAATGGCGATCAGCAGCACCGCCAGCGGTCCACCGGCCTTACCCATATCATTGGCAACAAAGCCAACCAACGCCGCAGAATACATGACAAGGGGAGGTGCCTTCAGCGCAAAGGCAATGGCTACCGCCATAGCGGGGCCCGCCGCCTTGGCGCCATAGGCGCCGATGGTGGCAAAAAATCCAAGGCCCGGAATGAGACCGATGGCGTTGAAAATGGTGGCGATCAGCAGCGAGCCAAACAGACCAAGCGCCATAGCGCTCATAGCATCGATACCGTAGCGCTTAGCTGAAAGCTTGATATCCTTGCGATCCAAAAAACGCAAAAAGGCACTCCGTTTGGGGGCTTCTTCGTTTTTTACCTCCTCGGCAGGGACCTCTGTCTCCATCGGGGTCTTATCCTTTTCTTCCATAATAACGCTCTCCTATCAAGGCTTGTTTCTCTTCCACGAAACGGGTGCCGTTGCTACCTTCATCGTTTCATCGTGCACACGCTCCTGCACATCAATGCAACGCCGCAAAATGGGCGCATAGGTCTTTTCCGCGAAAATGTAATGCTCCAGCAAGGGGATCTCCAGGATCTCCAATGCCTGATACAAGCGGCGCGTGATGCGCATGTCGTCCTGCGACGGAAATGCTACACCGCCCGGGTGGTTGTGTGCCAGGATCACGGTGGCGGCGCCCTTTTTATAGGCATGCTCCGCCATACGGCGCACCGAGGCGCCGGCGCCCACGATCGAGCCGTCGCAAACGTGATAGCAATCGATCATATGCATCGCGCTGTCAAAGAGCAGCAGATACACACGCTCCACAGGTACGCCGAGATAGCGCGAGGCGAGAAAGGTGACCACCTTTTCGGTGGTGTCGTACACCGTTTTGCGCTCCTGCGGATCAAACTTGTCGGCAGTGTAGCGGCAGGCGGTCTCACCCACCGTTTTCAGAAATACAGCGGTGCGCATGCTGATGCCCTCCACACGGCAAAGCAGATCAGTATCCGCCTCCAGCACGCCGGAAAGAGAGCCGAATTCCTCGATCAGCGTGTGCGCCAACCCATTGGTATCTCTGCGGGGGATCGCATAAAACAGCAGCATCTCCAGCAGCTCGTGATCGGCAAAGCCCACGCCGCCGGATTGCAAAAAGCGCTCTCGCATCCGGTCACGGTGACCGGCGTGTAAATGTGTTTTTTCCTTTTCCGGTTCCATTCTGATCCCCTCCTTTTTCAAAAAATACGCAAACGGTATGTATTTTTCGTTATTTTTCCAGGCGGAAGGTGGCTACAAGGCAATCATCGCTGCTCTTGCCAACGAAGACCTCGAACTCGCCCGCTTCGCTTTCAAACTTGCCGCCGGCCGTATGGAAGCGAAGGTCCTCCTCGGTGATGGTAAAGATCACGGCAGCGCTCTCTCCTGCCTCCAACTCGATCTTGGCAAAATCCTTCAGCTCCTTCACAGGGCGCGCCACAGAGGCGAACTTATCACGGATATAGAGCTGGATGATCTCCTTGCCCGTGTACTTGCCCTCGTTCCTCACGGTGATGCCCACCTCCAGATCCTCGCCGGGGTGGATCACGTCGGCGCTGAGGGTCAGATTGTCATAGCTGTAGGTGTTATAGGAGAGGCCGTGACCAAACACGTAAAGGGGATCCACGGGTGCATCCATATAGCGGGAGCAATAGCCCTTGTCGGTGATCTCCTTGGGATTTTTGACGGGTCTGCCGGTTTTCATGTGGCTGTAGTAGATGGGGCACTGACCGTCGGTATAGGGGAAGGTCATAGACAGCTTGCCGCAAGGAATGGCATCACCAAAGAGCAGTCTTGCAGCGGCGTTGCCGCCCTCGGTGCCGGGCTGCCATACGGTGAGGATAGCAGGGGCGATCTCGGCAAGCTCTGTGATGACCAACGGTCTGCCGTTAAAGAGCACAACGGCGGTGTTCTTGTTGGCGTCGATCACGCGACGAGCCAGCTCCATCTGCGCGGGAGAAAGACCGATCGAGGCGCGGCTGTTGCCCTCGCCGGTGTGCTTCTGATACTCGCCAAGGCAAAGGATGACCGCATCCGCCTCGCAGGCAAGCTCCACGGCATTCTCCAGATCCGGGACCTCGGTCTCGCCCAGCTCCCAGCTGCAGCCGGGGGTCGTGGCGACCTCTGCATCGGGCAACAACGCGCGGACACCCGAAAGCACGGTCACGCAATCCTCGTCACGACCGGCACAAGCCCAGAAGCCCTTGATGCCCTGCTCTGCGGCGAAGGGACCGATGACGGCGACCTTGCGCAGCTTCTTGGAAAGGGGCAGCACCCCGTCGTTCTTCAACAGCACGGCAGCCTCCTCGGCGGCACGGCGCACCAAAGCGCGATGCTCCTCGCACAGGTGCAGCGCAGCCTCCTCCTGCTCGTTTGCGGCGCGGTAGGGGTTTTCAAAGAGACCCAGGCGCTCCTTCAGATCCAGCACGCGCAGCACGGCGCGGTCGATCTGCTCCATGGTGATCTTGCCCTCGTCCAGCAGCTGCTTGGCATAAAGGTAGGTGGTGGCGGACATCATCTCGATATCACAGCCGGCATTGATGGCAAGCTCTGCTGCCATCTTGTCATTCTCGGCAACGCCGTGAGTGACCATCTCGCGGTAGGCGTTGTAGTCGCTGATCACAAGGCCGTCAAACTTCCACTCCTTGCGCAGGATCTTATCCAGCAGCAGCTTGTTTGCGGTGGAGGGCACGCCGCCCACCGTATTGAAGGAGGGCATGATCATCTCCACACCCTCGTCCACGCAAGCGCGGTAGCCGGGCAGATAGTACTCGCGCAGGGCGTGCTCGGACATTTCCACCGAGTTGTAATCACGGCCCGCCTCGGGCGCGCCGTATGCAGCAAAGTGCTTCACGCAGGCGGCAATATCATATTTGCCCTTCAGGTCATCGCCCTGATAGCCGCGCACAAAGGCGGCACCGAGACGGCCATTCAGGTGAGGATCCTCACCGGTAGACTCCATCACACGTCCCCAACGAGCATCACGAACCAGATCCAGCATCGGAGAGAAGGTCACGTGCACGCCGCTGACGGCGGCCTCCTTGCCGGCCATACGCGCACAATCCTCTACCAGCTCCTCGTCAAAGGTGCAGCCCATACCAAGGGGAATGGGGTAGATGGTGCGATAGCCGTGGATCACGTCCTGCATAAAGAGCAGCGGGATACCGTGGGGCTGCACCTTCATGGCGCTGTCCTGGATCTCCTTCATATCCTTGGCGCCGATAAAGTTCAGCACCGAACCGGAAAGATGCGCATCCTCCTCGGTAATATGCAGCTTGGAAGCAGGACCGGTAATGTCGGCAGTGTTATCCTTTTTGAAAAAAATGGCGTTGAGCTGTGTCAGCTGACCCAGTTTCTCCTCCAACGTCATTTCGGAAAGCAATTTTTTGATGTCCATACGGAAACCTCCCTATATGTATTCATAATTTTATTGTATCATAATAAGCGCGACCTTGCAAGAGATTTTTCAGGTATAGATGCTATTTTTGCGATATGAGCGGGGCGAAACACCAAAAAACGCGCGGAAACGGCGGGAAAAATAGAACTGATCGCAAAAGCCCAGCTGCTCGCTGATCTCACCCAGGCTCCGGTCACTGCCGGTCAGCAGCCGGCGCGCCTCCTCCATCACGCAGCGCTCCACATAGGCCGAGGGAGTCACCCCCAGCTCCTCACGGAAGCGACGGCCGAGCAAAGCAGCCGAAACGTGGCAATGCTCGGCAAGATCGCTCACGCGGATATCCGCACGAGGGGCAGCCGCGATCAGCTCCAGCGCACACCGCACGGGTGCAGAGAGCTGCGGCGGCAGATCGCCCCCGTAGCGCGGATGCTGCATGAAGCGCATCAGCAGCTCCAAAACCGCCGATTGCAGCCGCAGCTGCTCCTCGGCACGGTCGCTGAAGTACAGCGCAGTCAGCTCGCGGATCCGCGCAATGGGTATCGGAAAAGACAAAAAATGACGTGAATTTTCAAACACGTCTCTGTAATTTTGCTCCAGCTCCACATGAAAGAACAGTTTTTTCACCCGATCTGTGCCATAGTAGCCGCAGGGTGCCCCCTTGGGAAGCAAATAGACATTGCCCGGCTCCAGCAGCATCTGCTCGGTATCCGAATACACGACACCGCTGCCCTCCTCCACCAGATACAATCTCGAGATATTGCCGCGCAGCGGCGGCTGCCGCCAGCTCTCATCCGTGGTCACGTATCCGCTATAGGGAAGCCGCAGCTCCTGCACCGCCTTTGGCACAAGAAAAGGGGATCTTTCAACGATCATAGGGCGCTCCTTTCCAAAAGCTCATATTTTCGCTTCTTTTTCTCGCTTTTTTGTAAAATAACACATATTTTACCCCCATTATAGCATTAGGATCTGCCCCTTGTCAACCGCACCTCAGCTTTCCGCAAAAATCCGCAAACGCCCTTGACTTTTCACACACACGCGATTATAATGAAAGCAAGCTCGGTTACCGCTCCGCGCCGTTGCGGAGGCATCAGGCATGCGCCGGAAAGGATTCTTATGGTATTGGCAAAAAAGAAAAGAGATCTGGATCTTACCGAAGGTCCATTACTTGGCAAGATCCTGCTTTTTGTGCTGCCGTTGATGGCATCCAACCTACTCCAAACGCTTTATAACGCCGCCGATATGATGGTAGTGGGACTTTCCCACGAGGCAAATGCAGTGGGCGCGATCGGCACCACCGGTGCCTTTATCAATATGATCCTCAACGTGTTCGTCGGCTTTTCCGCCGGTGCTAACGTGGTGGTGGCGCGCCACATCGGCGCCAAGGACGAGGAGGCGGTCTCGCGCACGGTGCATACCGCCATTTTTATGAGTCTGATCTTTGGCTTTGTGGGTATGGGACTCGGATTTGCCACCTCCCGCCCGATGATGATGCTGCTGGGCAACCGCGGCAATCTGCTCGACCTTTCGGTGACCTACACCTACATCTACTTTGCCGGTGTTCCCTTTATCTCGCTCACCAACTACCTCATTTCGATCCTGCGCGCCAAGGGCGACACCAAAACGCCGCTGCTGGTGCTGATGCTTTCCGGATTGCTCAACGTGGCGCTGAACCTGTTTTTTGTGCTGGTCTGCCACCTCTCGGTAGAGGGCGTTGCGCTGGCAACGGTGATCGCCAACGCAGTTTCGGCTATCGCGCTTCTGGTCATATTGATGCGTGACAAGGGTCCCTGTCGCTTCTCCTTCAAAAAGCTGCGGATCGAGCGGCACGCCTTCATTAATATCCTGTATATCGGTGTACCCGCCGGCATTCAGGGAGCGCTGTTTTCGATCTCCAACATGCTCATCCAGTCCTCGATCATCCGTGTCAACAACGGCTACGGCTATGACCCCAACGGCTATCAGCCTGTGGTAGACGGCAATGCTGCCGCCGCCAATCTGGAGGGCTTTGTTTACACCGCCACCAACGCCATCTGTCAGGCGGCCATCACCTTTACCAGCCAGCACCTTGGCGCGATGAAGCTACACCGCATCAAAAGGGTGATGGGCACCTGCTACCTGGTCACCTTCATCATTGCAGCCATCTGCTCTGCTCTGCTGATGCTGCTGCACCGTCCGCTGCTCGCGCTCTACGGCGTGACCAATACCAGCGGCGATCCAATGCACGATCTGGCCTTCCATACGGCACTGACCCGTATGCTCTGGATCATCATTCCCTATTTTCTGCTCGCCTTTATGGAGGTTGGCGGCGGTATCGTCCGCGGCCTTGGAAAATCGATCACCTCTACCATCGTGTCGCTGCTTGGTGCGTGCCTGTTCCGTGTGGTGTGGATCTCCACCGCCTTCAACTATGTGATGAACGTCTCCACCCCCGAAAACGGTCTGGTCACTATTTTCCTTTCCTATCCCATTTCCTGGATCCTCACCGCGCTGATCCACTTCTGTTGCGCCACTGCCGCACTGAACAAAATGATCAAGCGCTTTGGCCCTGAGTCGGAGGCCGCATCGCAGCCCGCGACCAAGCGATCATAATAAAAAACGCCGCTACGTAGCGGCGTTTTTTATTATTCTCCTTGCTCCGCCAGAGGGATCTGCTCGGCCTGCACCTGTCGGATCCGACGGCGTAGGATCACCACCACGCAGATAAAGGAGGCGACGGCACTCAGCCCCCAGGAGATCGGATAGGAGATATAAAGCGACTCCAGGATCGGAAAAGCTCTGAACACGGTATAGATCCATGCCACGCGGAAAAAGCAGGTGCCGACCAGCGAGACCGTGGTGGAGGTCATCGACTTACCGAGTCCGCGCAGCACCGCGTTGGAAACATCCAGCGCCGCATAGAGAATGAAGGGCGCCCATTTCACATAGATGCGCGTTTTGGCGGTATTGTAAGCCAGCATTGCCACAGGGTCCTCTGCCACGGCGCGCACACCGTAAAGCGAAAGCAACGGATTGCGCAGCACCACCAGCAGCGCCGTGATCAGCAGCGCCACGCAGCCCTCGACCAGATAGCAAGCCCCCATCACGCGCTTCACACGGTCAAAGCGCTTGGCGCCCGCGTTCTGCCCGGTAAAGGTCACCGCCGCCTGATGCACCGCATTCACCGCGGTAAAGGCAAAGTTCTCCAGGCTCAGCGTTGCCGCATTGCCCTTGACCACCGGCTCGTAATCTACCGGCACGCCAAGCTCCGCCACCATACGGTCATTGACCTGCAGGATGGAGGACTGGATGAGCATGTTGGAGATCGAAAACAGTGCGCCCTGCACACCGGCCGGCAGGCCGATGGCAATGATCTCGCGGAAGGCATCTTTGCTGATCCGCAGCTTTTTGAAGGAAAAGCGGCAAGGCCCCTCGTCACGGCGCAGGATCAGGATCAGCACCGCGGCCGAGGCGGCATTGGCGATCACCGTTGCCAGCGAAACGCCCTCTACCGAGAGGTGGCAGACCAGCACAAAAAACAGGTTCAGCGCTACGTTGAACAACCCGGAAAGCATCAGCACCAGCAACGGTGTGCGCGTATCGCCCTTTGCGCGGAAGATGGAGATCAGGTAATTGGCGATCGATATGAACGGAATACCTGCGAAATAGATGTAGGTATAGGTGGAGGAAAGCTTCAGCAGGCTTTCCGGCGTGCCCATCCAGGTGAGCACCGGTTTGGAAACAGAAATGCCGACAGCGCCGCCGACCAGACCAAAAACAAGGCTCATACAGACAGCCGTATGCACCGCGCGAGAAACACCCTCCTCGTTTTTAGCACCGATATTCCGTGCCACCAGCACGTTGGCACCCACCGAGAAGCCGATAAAGATATTGGTGATCAGCGTGACGAAGGAGCTGGTCACACCCACGGCGCCCACGGCATCCGCCACCCCGGAAAGCTCGACCACCATCATATCCGCCGCGTTGTAAAAGACCTGCAGCAGATTGGTGACCATCAGCGGCAGCATAAAGCGGATGATCTTGCCAAGAACCGGCCCTTCCGTCATCTGTATATCGCGTTTTTTTCGCACCGTTACCATACTTTTTGCTCCCCCTTCCCGAAAGCCGCAAAAATCCCCCTGCGCAAAAAGGCAGGGGGATAGTGTTATTTTTCTGTGTCCTTTTTCTTTTTGGTGGGCTTGTTGAACAGCGCACTAAGACCGTAAATGGCCGCAATGATCACGCCCATCACAATAAAGATGCCCAGCATACCGGCACCCATATACTTCAGATTATCCACAAAAGCCATTGCATTGAATTGCATCTCTTACACCTCCGCTTACATAAAGAAGGTCAGGATCAGGCCGCCCGCGATGACCGAGGCGATCTGACCGGAAACGTTAACGCCGATAGACTGCATCAAAAGGAAGTTCTGCGGATCCTCCTCCAGACCGATCTTGTGCACTACGCGGCCGGACATGGGAAACGCGGAAATGCCGGCTGCACCGATCATGGGGTTGATCTTTTCCTTGAGGAACAAATTGAGGAGCTTGGCAAACAGCACGCCGCCCGCCGTATCGAACACAAAGGCAAAGAGACCAAGACCGAGGATCAGCAGTGTCTCGGGCACCAGGAACTTGGTCGCCTCCATCTGAAATGCGATGGTAAGACCGAGAAAAATAGTGACCAGGTTTGCCAGCACCTTCTGCGCGGTCTCGGAAAGGCTGTTCAGCACGCCGCACTCGCGGATCAGATTGCCAAACATCAAAAAGCCAACCAGAGAAACTGCCGAGGGAGCAAACAGACCCGTGACCAGCGTGATCACGATGGGGAACAGAATACGGGTAGCCTTGCTGACGTTGCCGGGGCGATAGGGCATACGGATGAGGCGCTCCTTCTTGGTAGTCAGCAGTTTGATCACGGGGGGCTGGATGATCGGTACCAGCGCCATATAGGAGTAGGCCGCCACCATGATGGCACCCAGATACTTAGAGCCCAGCTTGATAGCCACCGCAATGGCAGTAGGACCGTCCGCGGCACCGATAATACCAATGGCAGCAGCATCATTGATCGGGAAAAACATAGATGCCAGGCACATGGTAAAGAAGATGCCGAACTGCGCAGCCGCGCCAAACAGCATCAGCTTTGGGTTGGAAAGCACCGGGCCAAAGTCGATCATAGCGCCAATACCAATGAATAGGATCAAGGGAAACAGCTCGTTGGCGATACCCGCATTAAACAGCGTGGCCAGAGGTCCCGTCTCGGTCACAGCATCCGCAAACGGAATGTTGACCAGAATGGTGCCAAAGCCAAGGGGCAATAGCAACGTGGGCTCCATCTCCTTTTTGATGGCCAGATAGATCAGCACGCCGCCGATCACCCACATCACCACCTGCTGCCAGGTCAATGCCAAAAAACTGTTGTAAAGAAAATCAAACATGTTCCCTTTCCTTTCCTTGATCAAAATCAAATTTATTGTAGCACAGGAGGGCCGAAAAAGTCAAGTGCTTTTGCGCTTTTTATTACCTATTAATTATATATGGACTTGTTTTTGCAAAATTATTGCAAATGATCACAAAATCAAGCCGCAACAGGGTCAATATTATCATATCCAAGAAGGGTCTTACTCATAAGTTTGCGCAAGCCCTTGCGATCATTGGGCAAAAGCCGCATCCTTCCACCGCATCCGGCGGGGGGTCTGTGAATCGGAAAAGGAGCTATTGGGGAGAGCCTTTTGATAAAGATTCCCCCATCCCCCCATCAAAGCCTTCGATCCGATACTTGAACAACTGTGCTCGTTTGCAGCAAAAAAGCCGCCACGTGGCGGCTTTTTTGCGTTTGCAGAGCATAATGCTATCTCAAAAAACCTCAAAGGCGGCGGTGCCGAAGGGCGGCAGCTCAGAAAGGGTAAGCACATCCCCCTCCAGGTGACCGTCACAGTTCACAAAACGCACCCCGTTATAGGGCTTATCCAGCAAAATACGTGGTGCAAGAATCTCATCCTCAAAAATGTTGAACAGCGCCACCGCCATTTCGCCCGCTTCTCCTTTTGCCGTAATGGCATATAGGTACGGATTGCCCAGGCAATGAACGGGTAGTGTCTTTTTTGCCACCCACTCGATCCCCTCGGCCAGCTGCTGCTGACGGTAGTAGTTGTTGTGATATTCCCGTATCGGCTCGGGCATTCTGCCGTAGCTGTTCTCCGCCAGCACGAAAAAGCGGACGCCCTCCTCATTCTCGTACAGATATGCGCCCGGCGCATCTCCCGGCTGCAGCAGCGACAGCACCGTTGCGTGGGGTGAGATCGTCATATTTTCCAACGGTGCGGCGGAAATTCCCATGACCGTATCCCTATTTTTGATGAAATACTCCTTTGTAAAGTGCTGCGATACAGAGGAGATCCATCCCACGTCCACTCCCCTTTGGGTCAGCAGCCTTGCGGCAGTAGCGTCCAGGACGGCGCCATTTTTCAGCGTGTCCAAGGGGATGTGGCGCGCATTCTCTCCGAACACCGCCACGGGGTAGTCGCTCTCCCCGTATACCGTCGGCACCGTCAGCTCTGCCAAAAAGCGCGCGGCTCGGCTGCGGAAGCCCTTGTGCAGATACCTTCCGACGGCGACTCCGCCGGGCAGCATCTCGGGCAGCTCCCACGCCTCCACCTTGTGCATCGCCTCGAACACGCGGACACCCACCTGCCGCTTTCCCACAAAAAGGCGGTCTAATCCATCCCGTACGGGGGCATTTTTTAAATGGCGCGCCAGATAGCCCGTCTCATAATCCACGCGGCGCACGTAATCGAACATATATTTCTGATCGCCCTCCACCGCACCTGCCGCCAGCAACGCCTGATCAAAGATCTCCAAAGACTTGGCGGGCACATTGTAGCGGGGTCTGGGATATACGTCTCCCTCGGCAAAGACCTCGATGCCGCTATCCCGACACCATTCCGCCTGCATGCGGGTGCTTTCCACTGCTGCGGCCACCCTGCGATCGTGATAAGGGGCGCCGATGGTACGCAAAAAGGGCTTGGTGTTCCCCGCAAAGGCGCGCGCCAGCGCAATGCAGTCGGTGCCGTCCATATCCCAGGTGTCATAGCAGGCACAGAAGCTGAGGCGGACAGTCTCATCCACCGCATCCACCGCGGCACGCATCTCACGGGCGAAATTCAGCAAGGAGTCACCCATCACCTGCATCCAGGCGCTGCGGTAACGGTTTTTGCCACCCGTGAACAGCTTTTTGCGCAATTCGCTCTTAGGGATCTCCTCCCCCACCGCCTTATAAAAGGCGTGCAGGTGGTTCTCGCAAAAACAGCCGATGTCATAGGCGCCGTCCCGCACGTTCAGTCGGAAGTCGTCGTCCAGCATGATCATCTGGGGATGCATGGCCGCCACCCTTTGCAGGCAGCTTGCATAGTGTGCGCGGAAATCCGGATCGGTGGGGCAGATGCCCTGCTCGCTGTGTCTGCCGTCCAGGCCCACGATATGCCGAAAGCCCCCGGCCCGCTCGTCGGCCCCCTCCGCGTGGGCAAGCAGAGCGCCGTGACCCAGCGCGTTCAGCCAGGCGCAGACCTCAAAGCCCTCGGCGCGAAAGGCGGCGATCCATTTTGCCACCGTTTCGGGGCTTTCAAAAAGGGGGCCGTCGGAGGCCTTGATCTCTCCGATGCCGCAGATCATCACGCGCTCGATCTTCGCCTCGCGGAACTGCTTTACAAAGATCGGAAAGCTTTCCTCATTGACGGTGCCCAATGCAATGGGCGCGAAAAAGCGGTGCATAAAAGCTCCTCCCGAAAATTCGTTACTCCCATTATACCACACCGCGCGCGGTTTTTCAATGGTGTGCCGAACGCAAAAATCAAACAGTTTTCTTCCTATTTATTATATGTGAGAAAAACGATACAAAAAGGCACCGCGCTTGCGGTGCCTTTTGGAATTATTGTTGATTTACAACGGGGATGAACACTTTTTTAGCGGAATGATCTTTTTATAGTTTTCGCTCAATCCATCATAATATTTTAAAACGAGATCCGCCAGTTCGACCCCGTTGATCCCTTATTTTACCACATTGTTGATTCTGTTGCAAGAGGTCAAGCACCGTTTTTTCGCAAAACGGCAGAAGGACGCCGCTTCGCGGCTACTCGTCACGCAAGCCGCGTGCGGCTTGCTGAGAAGATTCCCTCGGCACCAACGGGTGCCGCTCGCAAAGCGAGATCGGGCATCTTCTCCCACGTTGCGCTTCGCGCAACGTCATCTCTCGCGCCTTCTGCCCCTGCCAAAACAAAAATGGCACCGCGCTTGCGGTGCCATTTTTGTTTTGGCAGGGGCAGAAGGACTCGAACCCACGACCCATGGTTTTGGAGACCAGTACTCTACCAACTGAGCTATACCCCTGTGTTTTTCGAGGATTCCCTCTACAACATTGCTATTATAGCACACCTTTTCTCTCTTTGCAACCCCCTTTTGAAAAAAAGTTTTAATTTTTTTGAAAAAATATGAAAGTTTCTATTGACAAGCATATCCCTTTGGTGCTATAATGTTTCTTACCTCTGCGAGCGGGCTTTTTTGCTATGCCCTGCGCCACCCGAAAGGGAGGGCATATCCGCCGGGAGGGAGGTACACTGGGCCGCCACACGCCGTGGCAACGGCCTAAAAATTTATAATGGGAGGTGCCGAAAAAAATGGCTAATGACGCAAGAGTCAAGATTACTCTGGTCTGCACCGAGTGCAAGCAGAGAAATTACGACACAAAGAAGAACAAGAAGAACGATCCTGACAGACTCGAGTTCAACAAGTTCTGCCGCTTCTGCAAAAAGCACACTCTTCACAGAGAATCCAAGTAATTGGTGAAAGGAGAGTTTAACGCAATGAAAGCAAAAAAGAGCCTGGTTCTGTTCCTCGTCTCCTGCCTTTGCCTCGCGTTGACCTTCTGCCTTGGCATTGCCGCTGAGGATACTGCCGAGACCGCCGAAGCTGCCAATACCATTCTGGGAATGAATCTTTTCAACTTCATTTCCCTGTGCGTGCTGGCTGCCGTGCTGATCGCAGTGATCATCGTGTGCATTATCAAGCGCAAAAAGGTAGGCGAAGCGCTGCGTGCTTACAAAAGCGAAATGACCAAGATCACATGGTTCCCCTGGAAGTCCGTATGGCGTTCCTCGGTCTTTGTGATCGTAGCGATCGTAGCGATCGGTCTGACGATCGGTCTGCTTGACATCGCTTTCCTGCAGGCGCAGAATGCTTTGACCGGTAACAGCGTTGGTTGGTTCTCCAGCCTGTTTGGTAAATAAGGACAAGCAAGATGAGCAACATCAACGAGATGAATCAAGGCCTGAAGTGGTATGTGGCGCACACCTATTCCGGCTATGAGAACAAAGTTAAAAACAGTCTTCAAAGAGTGATCGAGAACAGAGGTATGCAAGACCTCATCTGCGACATCAACATCCCCGTAGAGATCATCATCGAGCAAAAAGGCGAGGAGCAAAAAGAGGTAGAGGTCAAGCTCTTCCCCAGCTACGTCTATATCAAGATGGTGATGAACGACGATACCTGGCACGCCGTGCGCAACATTCAGGGCGTGACCGGCTTTGTAGGCCCCGGGTCCCGTCCCACCCCGCTCTCCGAGGAGGAGGTACGCGCACTCAATCTGGAGGGCGCTATCAACGAGGAAGAGACCGAGCATCGCATCACCCTTGACTTTGCCGAGGGCGACAACGTGGTGGTTTCCTCCGGCCTGTTTGAAGGCTACAACGGTGTGGTTCAGGCTATTTCTGATGACCGCACTATGGTGACCGTTCTGGTAAAGAAGGGCCGCCGCGACATGCCCGTAGAGATCGAGGCCTCCTGCCTCACTCGGGAAAACGCTTGATCTGCTGCGTTAAAACAGATCGACTGTGGGAGGGAGAAAAATATTTCAGTTCTCCCGTATCGTACCACTTAAGGAGGTTATTTTAAAATGGCTAAGAAAGTAATGGGTTATATCAAGCTGCAGCTTCCTGCAGGCAAGGCTACCCCCCAGCCCCCCGTAGGCCCTGCTCTGGGTCAGTACGGTGTTGCTATCCCCGTATTCACCAAGGAATTCAACGAGCGTACCAAGAATGACATCGGTCTCATTATCCCTGTCGTTATCACCGTTTACGCTGACCGTTCCTTCACCTTTATCACCAAGACTCCTCCCGCTCCCGTTCTGATCAAGAAGGCTGCCGGCATCGAGACTGCTTCCGCAGCTCCCAACAAGACCAAGGTTGCCAAGATCACCAAGGAGCAGGTAAAGAAGATCGCCGAGACCAAGATGCCCGACCTGAATGCAGGCTCCCTCGAGGCTGCTATGAGCATGATTGCAGGCACCGCCCGCAGCATGGGTATCGAAGTGGTTGACTAAGGAGGAACGAGACAATGGGAAAGAAATATACCGATAGCGTAAAGCTGATTGAAAAGAACAGATTGTATGATCCCGCTGAGGCTCTCGATCTGGTTTGCCAGACTTCCAAGGCAAAGTTCGACGAGACCATTGAGGTCCACGTTCGTCTGGGCGTTGACTCCCGTCACGCTGACCAGCAGGTCCGCGGCGCAGTTGTTCTGCCCAACGGTACCGGTAAGACCGTTCGCACCCTGGTTCTGACCAAGGGCGACAAGGTTGAGGCTGCTAAGGCTGCCGGCGCTGACTACGTTGGCGATATGGAGTATGTTGACAAGATCCTGAAGGAGAACTGGTTTGAGTTCGACGTTGTGATCGCTTCCCCCGACATGATGGGCGTTGTAGGCCGTCTGGGTAAGGTTCTGGGTCCTAAGGGCCTGATGCCTTCTCCCAAGGCAGGTACCGTTACCCCCGACGTTGCCCGTGCAGTAAACGAGGCTAAGGCCGGTAAGATCGAGTACCGTCTGGACAAGACCAACATCATCCACTGCCCCATCGGCAAGGCATCCTTCGGTGCTGAGAAGCTCGCTGAGAACTTCAACACCCTGCTGGGCGCCATCATCAAGGCTAAGCCCGCCGCTGCTAAGGGTCAGTATATCAAGTCCTGCGTCCTGGCTTCTACCATGGGCCCCGGCATCAAGATCAACTCTGCCAAGATCGGCTGATTGAACTGATAAAAAAAGAAAAGCACCTTGCGGTGCTTTTCTTTTTTTATCCAAACGCGATGCTGACGATATTCAGATAGCCGTCCGGGCTCTCGATGCGATAGAGCGTATCGTCACGCAAAAACAGGAAGCGCACGCCGACGGCCTCTACGGCAGTCAGCCCCTCCTCGGTAACAGCAACGCGCTCAGCTGCCACCGTTGTCGGAAAGAGCGCAAAAAGGGCACGGAATTCCGCTGTGACCGGCAAGGCCGTTTCTCCGACCTCGATCCTGCATTCCCCGCTCTCCGTGCGGCGCAAAACGGTGCCGCACAAAGACTTTGGCGCATAGAATGTTACGGTCAGCGGCAGGGCTCCATCCTCTGCCCCTTCCTCACCCTGTACCGTAGCGGAAAAGGCAACGCCGCCAAGCTCCCCCGTAACATCGGCCGAAAAAGGCCGCGAAAAACCGTTGAAGGGCGCGGCTTTTCTGCCGCAGGCCGCAAAAGCTGTCGCAAAAAGAAAAAGGATCAGAAAAAAGGCGATCGCCCTCGTTTTCATCCGCTCACCCCCTTTTTCTGCAATATATGCACAAACTTGCGATAAAATGAAGGATACCACTTGCCATCGGACAAAAATTGTGGTATCATCAAGAAAGGAGCTGCTATGGATGCCTGCCTTTTCTCTGCAGAGCGCGCCTTTGCACAGATAGACACCACCGCCCTGCACCGCAATTTTTGTCTTTTGCGGCAGACGGTGCGTCGGCACCGCCCGGATACGCGCGTGATCGCCGTGGTCAAGTGCAATGCCTACGGACACGGGCTTTTGCGCACCGCCGCCATACTCTCGGCTGCCGGCTGCGATTTTTTTGCGGTGGCCACCGCCGAGGAGGCACTCACCCTGCGCACCGCACAGCGCAGGGCGGAAATTCTGGTGCTGGGCTACACGCCGCCGTCGCAAGCGCCCCTGCTGGCAGCAGCGCGGATCACGCAGGCAGTCTTTTCCGCCCCGTATGCCGCTGCGCTCTCGGCCGCCCTTGAGGGCGATCTGCCGCTGCAGATCCATCTGAAGCTGGATGGCGGCCTTTGCCGCGAGGGATTTGACTATGCCGATACCGAGGGCATATTTTTCGCCCTGCGGCAAAAAAATCTTGCACCCCACGGCCTTTTCACGCATTTCCCTGTCGCAGACACCGACCCTGCCGCCACGGCGGCCTCTCTCTCTCGTTTTCTGGCACTACATCGAGCGCTGGCGCAAAGCGGTCATCGGCTTTTTGCACATGCCGCCGCATCGGCGGCGGCGCTGACCCTGCCCGAAAGCGTTCTGGACGGTGTGCGCCTCGGCATCTCGCTTTACGGCATCTCTCCCGTTCAGACGGCGCTGCCTCTTACCCCCACGCTCTCGCTTCGGGCACCGGTGCAGCAACTGCGCACCGTTCCCGCGGGAACACCGGTGGGCTACGGCGGCGATTTCGTTACAAAGCGGGAAAGCCGCATCGGCACCCTCCCCCTTGGCTACGGCGACGGTCTTGACCGCCGTACAAACGGATTTTCGGTAACGCTGCATCACGGTGCAGCGCGCTTTCGCGCCGCCGTTTGCGGTCGCGTTTCTATGGATATGACTACCGTAGACCTGACCGATACTCCCGCTGCTGTGGGAGATACCGTCTGCCTTTGGGATAACGCTGCCACCCCTGCCGCCTATCTCGGCAGGATCCCCTATGAGATCCTGACCGCGCTTTCCGCCCGCCTCACACGCATATACGTATAAAAATCAGGAGACATTTATGATCGCCTTTTACGAAAACCGAACCACCGACTATCACGGTCGCCACATCCTGCCAACCGGGCGCTCGCGCATACAGTGTGCCGCGCACCTGCACACGCATATTGAGCTGGTGCTGTTTTTAGAGGGGCATTGCTCTGCCTTTGCCGACACCGAGCGCTATGAGATCCACGGCGGCGATGTATTTATCGCCTTTCCCAATCAGATCCACCGCTATGAATCCTACGATAAGGAGCATTACTTTCTTTTCATCATCAATCCGGATATTCTGCCCGAGATCGCGCATGTGTTTACCAACAGCCAGCCGCTTTCTGCCAAGATCCCGGATGCGGCAAACGACCCCGAGATCCGAGAGCTGGCCGCCCGCCTTTTTGCGCTGGATGCGGATGACAGCCCCTACGTAGAGGTGAGACGGCACGGCTATCTGATGGCGCTGCTGGGCAAGCTGCTCTCGCAAATGGAGCTGACCAAAACGGTGCCGGATGACTCCCACGCCCTCAAGACCATCGTCAACTACTGTGCAAAAAATTATACCTCGGATCTATCTCTTTCGCTTTTGGAAAACGAGCTGCACATCAGCCGCTATTACATTTCTCACCTCTTTTCGGATAAGCTGCAGATCGGCTTTAACGACTATGTGAATTCGCTGCGCGTTTCCTTTGCCTGCAATTACCTGCGGCACAGCGATAAATCGGTGACCGAGATCAGCGACCTGGTGGGCTTTGGTACGCTACGCACCTTTAACCGCGCCTTTTTCAAGCAAATGGGGAGGACCCCCAGTGAATACCGCCGCATGAAGCAGGAGGCCCGTGCGGCAGAAAAAACAAGCAAAGGAGACCTGACATGAAACGCATTGCATCCTTTTCGGTAGATCACGATAAGATCGGCAAGGGTATGTATATCTCCCGCATTGACGGTGATATTACCTCCTTCGATCTGCGCACACGCGTGCCCAACAAGGGCGACTATATGGATAACGTGACCATGCACTCGGTAGAGCATATGCTGGCCACCTTCCTGCGCAACGGTGAGATCGGCAAAAACGTCATTTATTTCGGCCCTATGGGCTGTCGGACAGGCTTTTACCTGCTCACACGCGATCTGGAGCCTATGGCCGTGCTGGAGGCGCTGAAGGCGGCCCTTGCCGCCACCGTTGCCCACGAGGGTGCGGTTTTCGGCGCCACGCGCAAGGAATGCGGCAATTATCTGGAGCTGGACATTGCCGCCGCAAAAAAGGAATGTGCCGCATATCTGGCGGTATTACAGGAGCACAAAGGAGATTTCAGCTATGCAAACGAATAAGATGCTTGGCATCATCGGTGCCATGTCTATGGAAACAGAGGGCCTGAAGGCCGCCATGACAGAAAAGCGGGAGGAGACTGTGAGCGGCATTTGCTTTACGGTGGGAAAGCTGGGTAACACCCCCTGCGTGACCGCCACCTGCGGTGTTGGTAAGGTAGCAGCTGCTATGTGCGCAGAGGCAATGCTGCTGCGCTACAATGCTACCGCGCTGCTCAATACCGGCGTTGCCGGCGGCCTTGCCGAGGGAATGCAGGTGACCGATATTGCCGTTGCCACCGATGTGGTGCAGCATGATATGGATACCACCGCCATCGGCGACCCCGCAGGGCTGATCTCCGGCCTGAATATCATCCATATTCCCACCGATGCGACGCTGACCGCGCTGCTGGCAAAAACTGCCGCTGCCGAGGGCAGGCTCTTTGAGGGAACCATTGCCTCGGGCGATCTGTTTGTGGCAAAAAGCGAGGACAAAACGCGCATCAAAAGTATGTTCGGTGCCATTGCCTGCGAAATGGAGGGCGCCTCTATCGGTCAGGTGGCCTATACCAACGGCGTGCCCTTTGCGGTGCTGCGTGTGATCTCGGATGGCGGCGACGGCATGGAATTTTCCGAGTTTGCCCCCAAGGCGGCAGCGCTTTCGGTCAAGATCACAAAGGCCTTTGCAACGGCACTTTCCTGAGTATCATATCATCCATTTGCCCCCTCTGCACAATGCAGAGGGGGCTTTACATATACCGCTAACGCCGGCAGTCGCTTTTCTTTTGATACCGCAAGCGCAAAAAAAGCTTGCAAAAGAAAACGCTGTTTTGCGGGGCTACGCGCCCCACACCCGCGCCGCCTTTTAAAAAAGGCGGGCGAAAATTTTTGCACGGGCGTGCGATTTTCCCTTTGTTTAAAGGTTTTCGGTAGAGAATAGTGAATTTCTTCTTTTTCGCATAGCGAAAAAGAAAGAGAAAGGAGACCCCTTTTTGCAAAAGGGGGTCTCCTTTCTCCGTTCTCCCTCACTTACCCGACAACAGTATACCCTGCGTCGGTGATGGCATTTTTCATCTGCTCGGGGGTCACCTTGGCGGTAGCCGTTACCGTGACCGTCTTGGTGGCAAGATCCGCCGTGGCGGCACAAACGCCCTTCAGCGCCAGCAGCGCCTTTTCCACATGAGCGGTGCAATGATTGCACATCATTCCCTCAACCGTCAGAACCGTGACCACGTTCTCCCTTTTTCCAAACATTTTATCTTCCTCCTTCTTTTCATTTTCCATTTTTTGTTTTGCTTTGATCCGCTCGCGCAGCGCGGGCGGCTGATAGCGGGAAAGTCGCAGAGCGTTGAGCACCACGAATACCGAGGAGAAGCTCATCGCAAGCGATGCGATCATCGGCATCAGCAGTAATCCAAGGCCATAAAATACACCTGCCGCCACCGGGATACAGATGGCGTTGTAAAAGAGCGCCCAGAGCAGATTTTGCTTGATATTCCGCCTGGTCGCGCGGCCAAGCTCCAATGCAGCCAATGCATCTGTCAGCGAGCTGCCGGTCAGTACCACGCCGGCACTCTCCATTGCAACGGCGGTGCCTGCACCGATGGCAAGGCCCACGTCGGCGCGAGCCAGCGCAGGAGCATCATTGATACCGTCTCCCACCATAGCCACCACACCCTTTGCGGTGTATTCGGCCACGATCCGCTCCTTATCCTCGGGTAAAAGCTCGGCTCGGTATTCCTGAATACCCGCCTCGGCGGCGATCTTGCCCGCAGCGGCAGGATTGTCGCCGGTCAGCATTACCACACGTACACCGGCTCGTTCAAAGCCGCGTACAGCCGCTGCGCTGTCCTCGCGCAGCGTATCGGCCACCGCCACGATGCCCAGGATTTCGCTGCCTCTTGACAGCACGGTCACGCTTTTTCCTTCCTGCTCCAGAGCGATCACGCGCGAGAGAACATCATCCGAAAGCTCGGGCGCCTCTGGCAGAGCTTCAAACAACGCACGGCGGCCGGCAAGGATCAGCCTGCCCTGCTCGTCTCTGGCGGAAAGCCCCTTACCCGTATGTGAGAAAAACGCGGAAAGCGGCAGACGTATGTGCGAAAGTGCTGCCATCGGTCTTGCCACGGGATGGGTGGAAAACGCCTCGATAGAGGCAAGCAGCGCCAGCATTTCATCCTCGCTGCCGACAAGACAGATCTTGTCGGTCACCGCCATTTCGCCACGGGTAAGCGTGCCGGTCTTGTCGGTCAGCAGATATTTGGCGGTAGCAAGAGTCTCCAGCGCCTCCGCACTCTTGAACAGGATCCCGAAGCCGGCGCCGCGGCCGCTGCCCACCGTAATGGCGGTAGGCGTGGCCAGACCCAGGGCGCAGGGGCAGGAGATGACCAGCACCGAAACGGCGGTCTGAAAGGCCACCGAACGCCCGATAGCAGGATTACAGGCCGAAATGATCAGCCAGACGATAGCCGTCACAGCGGCAATACATAGCACAACGGGTACGAAAATACTGCTCACCTTGTCCGCAAGACGCGCGGCAGGTGCCTTGGTGGCGGCGGTCTCCTCCAGAAGCGCGGCAATGCGTCGCAACGTGCTTTCCTCACCGATCCGATCCACACGCACCGTAAGCGTTCCCTCCTCCAGCACGGTAGAGCCGGTCACACGCTCTCCCTTTGAAACGGCACGGGGCAGCGATTCACCGGTGATCATCGCCTCGTTCACACTGCCCTCTCCGCTCTCAACAATACCGTCGGCAGGAATCTTTTCACCCTCTCTCACAAGGATCAGATCCCCCACGGTGAGCTCCTCTAAAAGGACATCCTCAAAGCCCTCGTCTATCATCCTTCTGGCGGTGGTTGCCTCCTCGGCGATCAGCGCGCGGACCGCTCCTGCGGTCTTGTGACGGGCACGCCCCTCCAGAAATTTGCCCACGGAGACCAGGGTCAGAATGGTGGCCGCCGACTCCATATAAAGCTGATGAAGATAATGGTGTACCAATGCGGCATTGCCGGTAGCGGTGCCGTAGATGATGCATCCGCCCGCTACAAGGCCGTAGATCGCGGCAGAAGCAGAGCCCAGCGCTACCAGCGAGTCCATATTCGGCGCGCCGTGGAAAAGGGCGGAAAAGCCGCCTCTGAAAAAGCGTCTCTCCAATATCAGCACCGCAAGGGTCAGCACCGCCTGCACGCACCAATGGGCTATCGGTGTTTTTTCGGCGTGCAGGATTGCCACGGCAGGTGCACCGGGGATCATATGCCACATTGCTACCAGCATCAGCAAAGAGGTAATGACTACAGAGGCTATCAGCCTCCCCTTTTCTATTCTTTTTTCACGGGCGGCACGACGCTCCGCATCTGCCTCACCCTGCTTTTCCAGACCGTAGCCGGCTCGCTTCAAGGCGGCGGAAAGCCTGCGAAACAAGACGTTTATATCTGTATTTTCGGCTACCGTTACCGAAAGCGTAGAGGAAAGAAGGCTGACCGTAAAGGGTATTTCATCCCCCAAAACGCTTCTTGCCGCACGCTCTACGTGTGCCACACACGCAGCACATGTCATACCGTTAACGGCAAATATTTCTTTTTTTGACATTGGGATCCCCCCTTTTTTGTTAGTATAACCTACTTTTTAAAAAATTGCAAGACATTCTCTTTTCTTTTCTTTTTAAAAAAGAAAAAGATGTTATTTTTTCTCTTGAAAAACAGATTTTTACCTATAAAAAAGTAAAAAAAGTGTAAACAATCGGGCAATTTCAAGTTTTCCATAGCAGTTGTTCTTGTATTATAATATATTTTATGTTATAATACTAACTAATATCGCGTGTGCGCACGCGTGTCGTAGCAATGTCGTACAAAAAAGTATTTTTCTGTCATCTTACTCTTACTCGCAGGTCCTTACCGTCGGGTTGACGACAAAACCGTCAACGTCATGGTAGAATGCATTATGATCCTTGCGGGAGATACCGGCCGGTATCAGAATCTTACATGCTTCCGCAGGATCGAAAATTCAAATGAAAGGACGTTTTAACTATGGCATATCCCGACGAAATGAAGGAAATATGGGAATTGGTAAAGGATTCCTTCCGCGGTGAGTGCGCCAGTACTGTTTTTGAACTGTGGTACGGTGCCATCACACCCTCAAATTTTGATCCTGTCTCCAACGAGCTGACCTTTGATACTGAATCCGAATTCAAGCTGCCCTTGCTTGAAAAAAATTACAAAGGAAAGATCGAGGAGCGCTTTGCAACCGTTGCCGGTATGGAGGTCACCGTGACCTTCCGATTTATCGGCAAGCCGGTGGATGCTGAGGCCCTGCGTCGCCGCGTGACCGGACAGACCTCATCCACACCTGAGGTCGCTCCCACACCCGAGCGTGAGGAGGACCCTCTTGACGCGCACCGCGCAAAATTCACCTTTGACAACTTTATCGAGGGTGAGAGCAACCACTTTGCAAGAGCGGTCTGTATGCGCGTAGCGGCAAAGCCCTATGATGTGCACAATCCCCTCTTTCTCTACGGTCCCTCCGGCGTTGGCAAAACGCATTTGATGTGTGCGGTCGTGAACGAGCTGCGCCGTCAGCGCCCCAATACCAAGGTGATCTACACCACGATGGTCGATTTTGTGAATTACATGGTCAAGTGCATTTCCAGAAACGATATGGAGTCCTTCCGCAGCTATTACCGCGGCTGTGATGTGCTGCTGCTGGATGATGTACAGTTCATCGCAGGCAAGGAGTCTACACAGTTGGAGGTATTTAACACCTTCAATACCCTCTTTGACGAGGGCAAGCAGATCATCCTGGCCTCCGATCGCCCCCCGAAGGACATCAATCCTCTGGAGGAGCGTCTCCGCTCCCGCTTTGAGCAGGGTCTGCTGGCAGACATCAATCCCCCCGATATGGAGCTGCGTGTCGCCATCATCCGCAAGAAGGCCGAATATCTGAACATCGATCTCCCCGACGAGGTGCTTTCCTTCCTGGCAGAGAACCTGCGCTCCAATATCCGCCAGATCGAGGGCTCTATCAAAAAGCTGGCAGCCAAGTCTCTCATTGACGGCAGACGCATCTCTCTGGAAATGGCTAAGGATTGCATCAGCGATCTGCTGGGCGACGCAGAGCCGTTGAACGTGACCATTGACAAGATCTTTGCCGCGGTCTACAAAAAATACAATGTCTCCAAGGAGGAGCTGATCGGCAAAAAGCGAAACAAGGAGATCGCTTATGCCCGTCATATCACCATTTACCTGCTCCGCGAGATCACCGAGATGTCCTTCCCCAACATCAGTAAGGTCATCAATAAGGACCCCTCCACGGTACAGTCCTCCTGTAATATCATCAAGACCCGCATGACAAGAGAACCTCTTTTCGAGTCGGATATTGAGAGTCTGAAGCGGGACATTACCGGACACTGATCTGTCTCTTGCGGAAAACCCTGCTTTTTTACCCTTCTTTTCCATAATTGCTGAAAAGAGATGGAAAAGATATGTAAAAGTCTTGAAAAGCCCTTGCCTCCTCCTTCTCCCTTTTATGGAAAAGCGCACCGGAAAGCAAATAAAGCAGGTTTTACCGGTAATCCATAACCAAAACAGGCTGTGGATAATCCCCTCTACATCTCATATTTTTTAAAATTTACCTCTTGGTGGTAAAAAATTTCTCAAATTGTTATGTTTTTTGGTAAAAGTGGTATCTATTTACCGTTTTTTTAGGAGTTTTCCACTTTTTATCCATTCGTTATCCATTGGTTTTCCTGCGACATTTTGATCTGTCGTACCACTGTAAAACCCTTGTGGCGCAAGGCTTTGCGGACTTATCAACAGTTTCCGCAGCCCCTACTACCACTACTACTACATTTTTAAATCATTCATCTCATCTTTTTCGCGCCCCCGAGGGTCGCGGCAGATAAAAAGAAGTTTATCTGTTTTTTCATGAGGTGGAAAGGAGCTTTTATGAAAATCATTTTTGACCGTCAGTCCGTGCTTGCCGCAACCGCACCTCTGATGTGTGCCGCCGGAAGCAGATCCACCCATCCTGCTATCGAGGGCATCCGCATCGAGGCGAAGCAGCCGGATATCTGCGTGCTGACCACCTATGATCTGGAAAAGGGTCTGCAGATCACCATCGAGGCAAAGGTGCTGGAGGAGGGCTGCTATATCATCAATGCCCAGAAGTTTAACCAGACCATGCGCGTGATGGATGGCAGCGAGGTCATGCTGACTGTGGAAAACAATCTGACCGCCGTGATCGAGAGCGGCAGATCCTCTCATAAAATGATCGCACTCAAGGGTGAGGATTTCCCCGAGCTGCCTTTGCTGCAGAGTGAGCGCGGATTTTCGCTTGTGGCAGGCACGCTGCGCGATATGCTATCCAAGACGATGTACGCTATGGGCGTGAATGATCAGAGAAACGTGCTGAACGGTACCTACTTTGAGGTAGAGAACGATCGCCTTCTGCTGGTCTCCTGCGATAGCTTTAAGCTGGCCAAGTGTATGATCAAGACCACGGTAGAAAACAAGAACACCGATGGCACCGATCTGCGCTATAAGTTCATCGTACCCGTCAAGACGGTGAATGAGCTTTACAAGCTGATCTCGGGTGATGAAAAGGCAGAGGTGCGCATTCATATGACCCGTAAGCATATCATCTTCTATATCGGCGAGCTGATCTTCTTCTCTCGTCTGGTAGACGGTGAGTATATTGATTTTGATCGCATCATCATCCGTCAGCATAAGATCCACGTAACGCTGGACCGCGAGGAGCTGCTCTCCGCGCTGGACCGTGCCGCTCTTATTACCGAGGAGCGTGTTGCCGGCAGTGTACGCTCTCACGTGAAGCTGCAGCTGGATAATGGTCTACTGAAGGTGCTTGCCGCCTCTGCTGCCGGCTCGACCTATGATGAGATCGAGGTCATGCAGGAGGGTGGAGACCTGCTGATCGCGTTCAATAACAGATTTCTCATTGACTCGGTGAGAGCCTGCGAGTGTGATAAGGTGCGCATTGCCCTTTCCTCTCCCCTCACCAGCGTGAATATTGAGCCTGCAGAGGGTGGAGACGAGAGCTGTGAGGATCTCTTTATGCTCCTGCCGGTTCGTATGAAGGACTAAAGAATGTATTGTAACGGCATCGCATTGACCGATTTTCGAAATATCGCATCGGTTGCGGTGCGATTTGAGAAGGGCGTGAACGTGCTTTACGGCAATAACGCCCAGGGAAAGACCAATCTGCTGGAGGCTATTTATTTTGCCGCTATCGGAAAGAGCTTTCGCGGTCAGCACGCGCCCGAGGTGATCCGCTTCGGCGCGGAGTACGCATCTCTTTCGCTGGATTATACCGCCGCCGGCAGAGCGCAGAATATCAGCATGAGGCTTTTCCCGAACAACCGCGCGCGGGCTGTGGAAAAAAATAAGGTGCGCGTTTCGCGTATGTCCGAATTATTGGGTAGCTTCCGGGCGGTCCTCTTTTGCCCCGAGCATCTGTCTCTGATCAAGGGAGGACCCGCCGAGCGCAGGCAATTTTTAGATATTGCCGTCAGCGCCAGCGAGCCTGTTTATCTTTCTACTCTGCAGCGGTATATGCATATTTTAAAGCAGCGGAATGCGCTTATTCGAAAAGCAAAGGATGAGCCGGAGGAATTCAAAGCGACGGTTGACCTTTGGTCAGCGCAGCTGGCACGGGAGGGTGCTTATATAGCCCGCAGCCGTGAAAAATACGTAAAGCGCGCCGAAAAATACGTAAAGGAATGCTTTGCTGCGATGACGGGAGCCAAGGAGGCCCCCACGATGGTCTATCACGGCCCGAATAAGAGCGGAAACGGCTATGAGGACGTTGCGTTGACCGAAAAGGAGCTTTACGGGCTGCTTTCCGCCAATCACGAGCGTGAGATCGGTGCCGGCGCCACCCTATGGGGCATCCATAAGGATGATATAGAGGTGGAGCTGAACGGCTACTCCGCAAGGCTTTTCTGCTCTCAGGGGCAGCAGCGATCCCTCGCATTGGCACTCAAGCTCGCCGAGGGAGAAATTTGCCGCGAGGATTGCGGCGAATATCCGGTATTTCTTTTTGACGACGTGCTCTCCGAGCTGGATAGCCGCCGCCGGGCATATCTACTGGAAAAAATGGAGGGAAAGCAGGTCATTATGACCGGCTGTGAGAGATTGGAGCATTTCAGCGGCAAGCTGTTTTATGTGGAAAACGGCACCGTGAGAGAAATGTAAGCCCCTTCTTTACAAGGAGAATTTCAAGGATGTATCTACACATCGGAAATAATAAAAATATACGGGAAAAGACGATCATCGGCATTTTTGATATCGAAAGCTCTACCATTTCCAACGTAACGAGAAAATATCTCTCAGCGGCGGAAAAAAAGGGAGAGGTGGAAAGCTCTACCGAGGAGCTGCCGAAATCCTTTGTGCTTTATATGCAGGATAAAAAGCAAAGGATCTGCTTTTCTCAGCTATCTACCTCTGCGCTGCTCGGCAGAAGCGGCAATCTTGAAAATTAACTGTTTTTGACCTCTCTTGCGGTCAAGGAACGATAGAAAAGGAAGGACAAAAAATGGCAAACAACGAAGAAACCAGACAGGTCTACGATGACAGCCAAATACAGGTGCTGGAGGGCTTGGAGGCCGTACGCCGCCGCCCCGGTATGTACATTGGCTCCACTTCCCTGCGCGGTTTGCATCATCTGGTCTATGAGATCGTGGATAACTCTATCGACGAGGCTCTGGCCGGTCGTTGCGACAAGATCGACGTGATATTGCTGCCCGACGGCTCGGTATCCATTCAGGATAACGGTCAGGGCATCCCCGGCGGTATCCATCCCAAAATGGGTATTCCGACCCTGGAGGTCATCTTTACCGTGCTGCACGCAGGCGGTAAATTTGACGGTAATGGCTATGAGTTTTCGGGCGGTCTGCACGGTGTAGGCTCTTCTGTGGTAAACGCACTCTCCGAGTGGATCGAGCTGGAGACCTGCTATCAGGGCCGCCGCTATACCGAGCGCTTTGAGCGCGGCGTGGTGGCAAGACCCTTCAAGGATGAGGGATCCACCGAAAAGCACGGTCTTTTTGTGCGCTTTAAGCCCGACGATACCATTTTTGATGAGGTGGTATTTGATTACAATACTCTGCTGGATCGCTTGCGTCAGCAGGCCTTTCTGAATGCGGGCATTACCATCAGCATTACCGATCAGCGTCCTCAGGGTGAAAAGGAGGACGGTACCTATATCGGTGAGACCCTGCAGTATGAGGGTGGTATCCGTAATTTCGTGGGCTATCTGAACGAGCAGAAGCGCACCCAGGCCATCCATCCCGACGTGATCTATATGCGCGGCGAGAAGAATGAGGAGGAGCGCGGCAGAACCATCGTTGAGGTGGCGATGCAGTATACCACCGCCTATACCGAGACCTTTATGTCCTTCGCTAACGACATCAACACGCACGAGGGCGGTACCCACGAGGAAGGATTTAAGCGCGCGCTGACCAGAGTGATCAATGAGTATGGCCGGAAATATAAGCTGCTGAAGGAAAAGGATGATAATCTGAAGTACGAGGACGTGCGCGAGGGTATGACCGCCATCGTTTCGGTCAAGCTCAAGGAAGCACAGTTTGAAGGTCAGACCAAGACCAAGCTGGGTAACGCACACGTGCGCCAGTTTGTGGATAAGGTCGTGAATGAAAAGCTGACCGAGTATTTTGAGGAGCATCCCGCTGAGGGCAAGCTCATCATTGAGAAGGCGGTACTGGCAAGCCAGGCACGCGAGGCTGCACGCAAGGCACGCGAGGCAAGCCGCCGCAAAAATCCGCTGGACAGCATGACCCTGCCGGGCAAGCTTTCCGACTGCACCGAGAAGAACAAGGAGCTCACCGAGGTCTATCTGGTGGAGGGAGATTCGGCAGGCGGCTCGGCAAAGCAGGGTCGTGACCCTCGCTTCCAGGCCATTCTGCCCCTTCGCGGTAAGATCCTGAACGTAGAAAAAATAAACCCTGCCAAGGTCTATGCCAACCAGTCGGTACAGCCGATCATTCAGGCGCTGGGCTGCGGCATCGGTCCTGATTTTGATATTGAAAAGCTCCGCTACGGCAAGATCATTCTGATGGCGGATGCGGACGTGGACGGCTCGCACATTCAGATCCTTCTGCTGACCTTCCTGTTCCGTCATATGACCCCTCTGATCGAGCAGGGCCACGTCTTTCTGGCAAAGCCGCCCCTTTACAAGATCTACAAGAGATCGGGTAAGACCGGCGGAGAGAAATATGCCTATACCGATGCCGAGCGCGATGCGCTGCTAGCCGAGAACAAGGGCTATGAGGCAGACCGCTACAAGGGTCTTGGTGAGATGAATCCGGATCAGCTGTGGTCCACCACCATGAACCCCGAGACCCGAATTCTCTTGCGTGTGACGATGGAGGATGCGATCCTGTGCGATCAGATCTTTGCCACTCTGATGGGTGACGAGGTAGAGCCTCGCCGCGAGTTCATCGAGCAGAACGCCAAGTTTGCGGAAAATCTGGATGTTTAAGGAAAGGAGATAGAGCGAAATGGATCATAAGAACGAAAATATCGAATTTCCGAATCAGATCATTCAGGACATAGAGATGGGCGGCCGCGTAAAGCAGGCCTTTATCGAATACGCCATGTCTGTTATCGTTGCCCGCGCGCTGCCCGATGTGCGCGACGGCATGAAGCCGGGTCAGCGCCGTATCATGTACGCCATGTATGAGGATCACCTGACCTCCGACAAGCCCTTTTATAAGTCGGCTACCACCGTTGGTAACGTGCTGGGTCGCTATCATCCTCACGGTGATGCGGCCGTTTACGGCACTATGGTGCGTATGGCACAGGACTTCTCTCTCCGCTATCCTCTGGTAGAGGGTCAGGGCAACTTCGGCTCGATCGACGGTGACGGTGCCGCCGCTTACCGTTATACCGAGGCGCGCCTTGCCAAGATCTCCAACGAGCTGATGGCCGATCTGGAGAAGGAGGTCGTTCCCTTCGGTCCCAACTTTGATAACCGCCGCCGCGAGCCTCTGGTGCTCCCCTCCCGCTTCCCCAACCTGCTAGTCAACGGCTCGGTGGGTATCGCGGTGGGTATGGCGACCAATATTCCCCCTCACAATATGGGTGAGGTGATCGACGCCACCGTTTACCGTATGGATCATCCTGAATGCACCGTTGAGGAGCTGATGGAGTACGTCAAGGGTCCCGACTTCCCCACCGCCGCCATCTGCTACGGCGTACAGGGCATTGTAGATGCCTACAGAACGGGTAAGGGCCGCGTAATGGTCCGCGCCAAGTGCGAGGTGGACGAGGAACATCATCAGATCAAGGTCACCGAGATCCCCTATCAGGTGAACAAGTCGATGCTGGTCATGTCCATTGCCGAGCTGGTGAAGGATAAGAAGATCGACGGCATTACCGATATCAAGGACGTTTCCTCCGACCGTAACGGTATCTGCATCCTCATCTCCTTCCGCCGCGATGCCAACGGACAGGTCATCCTCAATCAGCTTTACAAGTATACCCAGCTGCAGGATACCTGCTCGATCAATATGCTGGCTCTGGTCAACAACGAGCCGAAGATCCTGAATCTGCCCCAGATCCTGGATCACTATATCGCCCATCAGCAGGAGGTCATCCGCCGCCGCACCAAGTTCGATCTGGACAAGGCAGAGGCGCGTGCGCACATCCTGGAGGGCTACAAGATCGCCAACGACAATATCGACGACGTGGTGGCGCTGATCCGCTCCACCTCCTCCATTGCCGATGCCAAGGAAAAGCTGATGGAGCGCTACGGTCTCACCGAGACCCAGGCACAGGCCATTGTGGAGATGACCCTTGGCAAGCTGACCGGCCTGGAGCGCCAGAAGATCGAGGAGGAGCTGTTCAAGCTGCATAATATGATCCTTGATTACAAGGCCATCCTGGCAGATCCCGTTCGCATCAACAACATCATCAAGGAGGAGCTTGGCGAGGTACGCCGCAAGTACGCCGACGAGCGCCGCACCGAGATCGTGGAGGCTACCGATGATATCGATCTGGAGGATCTCATCGAGAAGCACGACTGCGTGATCACCCTGACCCATGCCGGCTATATCAAGCGTCAGCCTGCCGATACCTATCAGGCACAGCATAAGGGCGGCAAGGGCATTATCGGTATGACCACCAAGGAGGAGGACTTTATCGAGATGGTGCAGGTGGTGCACAGCCACGCCTATCTGATGCTCTTTACCAACAAGGGCAAGGTATACATGAAGAAGGCCTACCAGATCCCCGAGGCATCCCGTACCGCCAAGGGCACGAATATCGTGAATATTCTGGAAAAGCTGGATCAGGGCGAGAAGATCACCGCTATGATCTCTGTGGCCGAGTTCGACGATACCTCCTATCTCACTATGGTGACCAAGTTCGGTGTCATCAAGCGCACGCTGCTCTCTGAGTATGAGTACCAGCGCAAGGGCGGTAAGATCGCCCTCAACCTGGACGAGGGTGACGAGCTGGTGTTTGTGATGCACACCAATGGCGAGTGCGATCTGATCCTGGCTACCCACGAGGGCAGCGCGGCCAGATTTACCGAAAGCAGCATCCGCCCGCTCAGCAGAACTGCCCGCGGTGTCCGCGGCGTGCGTCTGCGCGGTGACGACTTTGTGGTGGGCGCTGTCAAGGTCGAGGACGACAAGCAGCTGATCACCATTACCGAGAAGGGCTTTGGAAAACGCACCCCGTTTGACGACTTCCGCGTGAAGGGTCGTGGTGGCCTTGGCGTGACCTGCCACAATCTGACCGACAAGACCGGCCTGCTTGCCGGTATCGCCTCGGTGGATGACAATGACGACCTGATGATGATCACCAACGCCGGTACCATCATCCGCACCCCTGTTGTGGGTATCAATACCTACTCCCGCTCCGCCGCTGGTGTGATCGTGATGCGCCTGGCCGATAATCAGAGCATTGTGAACTTTGCAAAGGTGAGCCACGTGGACGAGGAGGAGGAGGCAGCACCCGTTGCGGGTGAGGCTTCCGCTACCGAGAATGCTGCCCCCGAGACCGCACCTGCGACTGCAGAAGAGACCCCTGCCGACGGTCAGTAATACGGCAGGAAGGCAACAGCTTTCAACAAAAATGTGGGAGGGCCTTTGAAAAAGGTCCTCCCTTCCAGCCCGAAAAAGGAGCAAAAACCATGAAACGTATTCTGTTTTTTAGCTTTTTAACGGTTTTGCTGCTCTCGCTTTTCTGCATCTGCGCTTCGGCGGAGATCTTTGAAGGGCGCGCTCTTGACGAGGATTATATCCTTGGCAGAGGGGATGAGGAGCAAAACGAGGACGTCTTTGTTGACGAGAATTTTGAGCTTGCCGGCTACTACAAGCTGATGTACCGTCTGGATACCGAGACCGGTGTGATGCGGATCTTTATCGATCCCGAATATGCCAGCAAGCCGCAGAAGATGCTCTACTACGCGCAAGCGGAATGGGTGCCGTGGACAAAGGATCATATCCGCCCCTACATCAAGACCGTGATCATCGAGGAGGGCATCCTCTCGGTAGGGCGATTCTCCTTCTGGCATTGTGAAAATCTGGAGACGGTCTATATTCCCCATTCGGTCCTGCGCATCGACCAGACCACCTTTTATGAGTGCCCCCGGCTGAAGAATATCTACTATGCCGGCACCGAGGAGGACTTTAAGGCCTATGTGGAGTATCAGGATCAGCGCAATTCCTATACCGGCGGCAGCAAGGGTGAGGTCAAGGCCATTGATCTGATCCGTTACGGTGCCTCTGTACGGGTGCGCTACCGCAATCAGGACGGTGAGTATTTCCGTGATTTCACCGTGGGCGGCTATAACGTGGGCGACAGCTACACCATTACGCCGCAGCAGCTGGAGGGCCTTACCTATGTGGGTAAGATCTACACCAGCTGGGGTAAGCTGAAAAGCATTTTCCAGAAGCAGGAGGCCGACAGCTATACCGGTACCTTTAAGAAAAACGACACCACCGTGCTGGAATTTGAGTACGTGTGCGATCATTCCTATGGCTTTGCCGATATGACCAAGCCCTGCAGCAGCGTTTGTCTGTACTGCGGCTGTGCCGATCCTCTTTATGAGGAGGAGCATATCTGGGTCATGGAAAAGGACGTGGCACGCGGCTTTCTGACCGCGCGTGAAATGAAAAAGACCTGTAGCATGTGCGGACTTTCCAGAGAGATCTATGAGGAGCCCTACTGGATGAAGACTGCGATCATCGGCAGTGCTACCGTGATCGTGATAGGTGTGGTCTCCGCTGTTGTGGTGCCTATTGTGCTCCATCAGAGGAAGAAGAAGAAAATGAAGGAGCTCACTTGGTAAAAATCCACCCGTTTGGGGTCTAATTTCAAAAAGGAGATACAACTATGAAGCTGCAATACTGGGGCACGGCTGCTGCCGAGGCGCTGCCTGCTATTTTTTGCCGTTGCGAGACCTGCCAAAAGGCGCGTGAGCGCGGCGGCCGCAATGTACGTATGAGACCGAACGCGATGATCGACGATGTGTTGAAGATCGATTTCAACGCCGATACCTACGGTCAGTCGCTGAAATTCGGCGTGGATCTGACCGATCTGAAATACCTGCTGGTGACCCACACCCACTCCGACCATTTCTACCCTATTGACATCGGCATGCGCCGCCGCGGCTTCGCCAATTACTGCGGCAACAAGACCATGCTTACCGTTTACGGCTCGGATAAGGTGATGGAGACGATTCAGCCCATGGCAGAATCCAAGGGTATGGAAGGTCTTTTGCAGGGTGTGCTGATCGAGCCGATGCAGAAGGTGCAGATCGACAAATACACCGTTTACCCTGTGCGCGGTGTGCACGCACCCGGTGCAGGTCCCCTCATTTATGCCATTACCGATGGGGAAAAGACCCTGCTCTACTGGCACGACTCCGGCCCTCTGCCGGAGGAGGCATTTGACTATTGGGTGGCAAACGGGCTGCGTTTTGACTACGTTTCGATGGACTGCACCAGCGGCTGCTCCCCTATGGATTACGATGCTCACATGAATCTGGAGCGCAACATTGCCATGCGCGCAAAGCTTCTGGAAAAGGGGCTTGCGGATGAAAAAACCGTATTCTGCTGCAATCATTTCTCGCACAACGGTGCAAATTCTCTTTACGACGAGTTTGTGGAGATCGCCGCCAAGGAGGGCTTTATCACCTCCTATGACGGTATGGTGGTCGAGATCTGATCCTGACATCCCCGGGCGGTCTTTTACGCCCGGGGTGTGCTATTCCCCGCAAAGGAGAAACAGATGGAAGAAAACAAGAGGGAGCTCCTCGCCGCAGAGGAGACCGTAACAAAAAAACCCGTCAACGGGGCGAAAAAAACAGGAAAACGCCGCATGTCTGCCGCCAACCGCAAGAGAGTGATCGCCGCGGTGGTTTCTGTGGTGCTGGTGCTGGCCATTCTGGCAACGGTGCTGATCGTCAGCGCGGTGCAGAATAACCGCGCGCCCGAGCTTGCTACCGTGCGCGAGCGGTATATCCAGCTGCTTACAAGCGCCCCCGCGATCAACGAGATCCTGTGGGGTGAGGGCCTGCCCACCTACGAGCGCGTCTACTCAAACGGCTTTTCCTTTAAGGATGCCTACGGCGAGGGCGAGGGGCGGACCGAAAAGAATATTTCCGGCTTTGTGGTGGAGACCGAGGAATTCGGCGACATCGTGGCCTATCACCCCTGGATGTATTTCATTCCGCCCGGAGAGGACGAGGGCATTTTTTACGATTTTGAGCATAACGTAACGCTTTCTGCCAAGCCGGACGACGATAGCTACTATCGCTTTGCCGTACGCGAGGAGAAGGCGCGTGAGGGAGAGACCCCCAATGCTTATCTTGCCGAAAATCTCAAGACCGAGACCACCTATTACTACTACGATCTTGCGGATTTTGACATTGATTCCCTGTTTATTTACACCGAAAAGGACGAGCCCTATTACGATTACGTCAAGGAGAGCTGCGGCTTTCTTTATGTGGATGACATCAAGGCAGCGGCAGCCAAGATCTATTCCGCCGATATGATGACGGCCATCAACGAGGGCATTCTCACCGGTGTGACGGTCTCCGAGCGACCGGGCGGCACGCTTTATCCCCGTTATATGGATTACGAGAACACCGAGATCGGTGAGGTCTATCTGGTAAAGTTCAACCAGGACAACGGCTATGAGCTGACCGACTGGGTCTATGATTTTGACACGATGGCGATCCAGCGCGGCAGCAAGAAAAAGACGGTAAGACTCTCTGTAGAGCGTTACCCCGTCGGCAAGGAAAACGAGCGGACGACCAAGACCTTTACCTTCGTGCTGGAGAACGGCGAATGGTATCTGGATGCGCCAAGCTATTGATCGGCAAAGGAGAAAAACATGAAAAAGCAACCCGAATTTACCGTGCATATGTCGGAGGATCTGCTGCGGCAGCTGCTCTGTCTTTGCGAGGCTGAGCACCGCACGCTGAACAATCAGATGCTACTGCTTGTCCGCAACAGCGTGCAGTATTTTGAGCGCAGCAAGGGCCGCTTTACAAAGGAGCAGCTCGCTAAGGTGGATCTTACCCCCTACCTCCCCGAGGAGGAGTAAAACAAAAGGCGCATCGGCGATCAGCCGATGCGCCTTTTGTTTTCAAACGCCCGCCCCGTGTGAAAGTTTTCGCCCGCCTTTTTCAAAAGGCGGCGCGGGTGTGGGGCGCGGAGCCCCGCAAAACGGCGTTTTCTTTTGTGAGCTTTTCTTTTGCGCCTCTATCAGCCAAAAGAAAAGCGATTGCGGAGTTTGCAGGCTGTCGGGGACGCGGAAAATGTATGTTTTTGTGAATAAAGCGGCCGTTTATGCAAAGCGCGCCTCTCTATCCATCATTTTTCTGTTTAAATAGGAGAAAAGTCGTTAAAAATGTGACGAATAGGTCTTTACTTTTTGCGCCGAAAGTGTTATGATATAAGGTGATGGATTATGTTCATCCGCCGCAGGCTACGCGGTGATTTCTACAACAATATTTTATTCAATATAAAAGGGAGGACTTTTCAAAATGGCAATCGAAAGAAGAAAGATTTCCATGGACGGTAACACCGCGGCTGCGCACGTTTCCTATGCGTTCACCGAGGTTGCTGCCATCTACCCCATTACCCCCTCCAGCCCCATGGCTGAGGTGACCGACACCTGGTCTGCCGCCGATAAGAACATTTTCGGCGAGCCTGCCCGTAACATTATGGGCGAGCGCGTGCAGATGGTCGAGATGCAGTCCGAGGCAGGCGCCGCAGGTGCCGTGCACGGCTCTCTTGCCGCCGGCGCACTGACCACCACCTACACCGCATCTCAGGGTCTTCTTCTGATGATCCCCAATATGTATAAGATCGCCGGTGAGCTGCTCCCCAGCGTTATCCACGTTTCTGCCCGTTGCGTTGCTTCTCACGCACTGAACATCTTTGGCGATCACTCCGACGTCTACGCTTGCCGTCAGACCGGCTACGCCATGATGGCTGAGACCAACCAGCAGGAGATCATGGACCTGGGTGCCGTTGCTCATCTTGCAACCATCAAGGGTCGCGTTCCGGTCCTGAACTTCTTCGACGGCTTCCGTACCTCCCACGAGGTGCAGAAGATCGAGGCCTGGGACTACAAGGATCTGGCCGAGATGGTGGATATGGATGCTATCAAGGCCTTCCGTGAGCGCGCCATCAACCCTGAGCATCCCGTGCTCCGCGGCTCTGCCGAGAACGGTGACATCTTCTTCCAGCACCGTGAGGCCTGCAACACCTACTACAATGCATTCCCCGCTATCGTGGAGGAGTACATGGACAAGGTGAACGCAAAGCTCGGCACCGATTACAAGCTGTTCAACTACTACGGTCATCCCGAGGCAGAGCGCGTGATCATCGCAATGGGCTCTGTCTGTGACGTGATCGAGGAGGTCATCGACTACATGGTAGCCGCAGGCGAGAAGGTCGGCCTTGTAAAGGTCCGCCTGTACCGTCCCTTCTGCGCTGACAAGCTGGCTGAGGCCATTCCCGCAACCGCCAAGAAGGTTGCCGTGCTTGACCGCACCAAGGAGCCCGGCGCGCTGGGCGAGCCTCTCTACCTTGACGTTGTTGCCGCTCTGGCTCACACCGGCCGCAGCCTGAAGGTCGTCGGCGGTCGTTACGGCCTCGGCTCCAAGGATACCACCCCCGCTTCTGTATTCGCTATCTACGAGAACCTGGCTGCAGACGCGCCCAAGCACAACTTCACCGTTGGCATCGTGGACGACGTGACCGGCCTGTCTCTCGCTGAGAAGCCCGCTCCCGACACCGCTCCCGCAGACACCATCGCCTGCAAGTTCTGGGGTCTCGGCGGCGACGGTACCGTTGGTGCAAACAAGAACTCCATCAAGATCATCGGTGACAACACCGACAAGTTCATTCAGGCATACTTCCAGTATGACTCCAAGAAGACCTCGGGTATCACCATCTCCCACCTGCGCTTCGGTGACACCAAGATCAAGGCTCCTTACTATATCAACAAGGCTGATTTCGTCGCCTGCCACAACGTGTCCTACATTCTGAAGGGCTACAAGATCGTGCAGGACGTAAAGCCCGGCGGTACCTTCCTGCTGGACTGCCGTTGGAGCGCAGAGGATCTTTCCAAGAACCTGCCCAACTCCGTGAAGGCTTATATCGCGCAGAACAACGTGAAGTTCTATATCATCGATGCTACCTCCATTGCCAAGGAGCAGGTCGGTAACCCCAAGGTAAAGAACACTGTTCTTCAGTCTGCCTTCTTCTCTCTCGCAAAGGTCATGCCCATCGACAAGGCCATTGAGAAGATGAAGTATATGGCAACCAAGTCCTACTCCAAGTTCGGTGAGGAGGTCGTTGCGCAGAACCACAAGGCCATCGAGATGGGTGCCTCCGCTTACGTTGAGGTCGCTGTTCCTGCCGATTGGGCCAATGCCGGCGCCGATGCTGCCGTAGCTCCCGCTACCGGTACCCGTGCAGAGCTGGTCGACTTCGTGAACAACGTGGTGACCCCCGTTTCCAAGATGGACGGTGACAGCCTGCCTGTTTCCGCCTTTATGCCCTACGCCGACGGTACCTTCCCCCAGGGCTCTACCGCCTACGAGAAGCGCGGCGTGGCCGTTTACGTTCCTACCTGGAACCCCGACAAGTGCATTCAGTGTAACAACTGCTCCTTTGTCTGCCCTCACGCCACCATCCGTCCTTACGCGATGACCGAGGAGGAGGCTGCAAAGGCTCCCGCTTCCACCAAGTTCGCCGCTAAGCCCGTTCTCAAGACCAACTACAAGTTCACCGTGGCTGTGTCTCCTCTGGACTGCATGGGTTGTACCCTGTGTGTCAAGGCTTGCCCCGTGAACGCTAACGTGGATAAGAAGGCTGCCGCTGCAGGTGTGAAGGCCGATCCTAAGGACTACGCCCTCATGATGACCACGCAGGCCAGCCAGGCTGACCAGCAGGAGGCTTGGAACTATGCCGTTGCAAACGTTTCCGAGAAGCCCGAGCTGATCAACGCAACCGTCAAGGGCTCTCAGTTCAAGCAGCCCCTGCTTGAGTTCTCCGGCTCCTGCGCAGGCTGTGCCGAGACCTCTTACGCACGCATCATCACCCAGCTGTTTGGTGAGAGAATGTATATCTCCAACGCGACCGGCTGTTCCTCCATCTGGGGCGGCTCCGCACCTGCTACTCCCTACACCGTCAACAAGGAATCCGGCAAGGGTCCCGCTTGGGCAAACTCCCTGTTTGAGGACAACGCCGAGCACGGTCTGGGCATGGCTCTCGGCCAGAAGGCTATCCGCGCAAAGCTGATCGCCAAGGTCGAGGATATGATGAACTCCGACAAGGCCTCCGACGCATTCAAGGCTGCTGCAAAGACCTACCTTGACACCAAGGACGACGGCAAGGCAAACGAGGCTGCTACCAAGGCTCTGATCGCAGAGCTGGAGAAGGCTGCTGCCGAGGGCTGCCCTGTGGCTCCCGCGATCCTCGCCGAGAAGGATTACCTCTCCAAGAAGTCCGTCTGGATCTTCGGTGGTGACGGTTGGGCATACGACATCGGCTTCGGCGGTCTGGACCACGTGCTGGCTTCCGGTGAGGACGTCAACGTGATGGTATTCGATACCGAGGTGTACTCCAACACCGGCGGTCAGGCATCCAAGGCCTCCAACATCGGCCAGGTTGCACAGTTCGCTGCTGCAGGTAAGGCCATCGGCAAGAAGAACCTTGCTGAGATCGCCATGTCCTACGGCTACGTTTACGTGGCACAGGTCGCTATGGGCGCTGATATGAACCAGCTGCTCAAGGCTCTGACTGAGGCTGAGGCTTACCACGGTCCTTCTCTGATCATCGGCTACGCTCCCTGCGAGATGCACGGCATCAAGAAGGGCGGCATGCAGAACTGCCAGCTGGAGATGAAGAAGGCTGTTGAGGCAGGCTACTGGAATATGTTCCGCTACAACCCCACTCTGGAGAACAACAAGCTGATCATCGACAGCAAGGATCCCACCGGCGATTACCAGGCATTCATCGCCAACGAGGCTCGCTATGCACGTCTTGTCAGCACCTTCCCGGAGCGCGCTAAGGACCTCTTCGTCAAGGCTGAGGAGAACGCTAAGGCTCGCTTTGAGAGACTGCAGAAGATGGGCAAGCTGTACGAATAACGCGGCGCTAAAAAACAGATAAGCTTTTACACCGCATTTCCGCCGCTGGAAATATCCCTTGCGGGCTAACGCTCGCATTTCGCCAAGCGAAAACGGGATATTTCTTTGAGGCGAGGACAAAAGCTTTGTAAAAAGCACGGGCATATTTTGGTCAGATCAAAAATGCACGACCAATACAGAATTAAGATCTTCGCAGCCGTTTTGTGCGGCGAATAGAAGGTTTTAAGGAAGAAAAAAGGCAGGGATGTTCCCTGCCTTTTTTCACGGATGTGCACAAGTGCATGATGCCTACAACGTGTGCAAAAGCATAAATCAGCGCCGTCCCCCGGGAAGCTTCAAAAATTTGCGCAAAATCGCGATACGTGTGCGTTTTTCGGCGATCGGCGGTGAATTTTGCCGCGCCGCGAGCTGCCACGCGGTCAAAGGCCTGCATCGAGCCCAAAACCCCGGTTTTCTCATACCGTTCGCGCCCTTTTTGCTCAAAGGGCTTTCGCGAGGGCGCTCGTGAATTCGTTTTCATCCGGGCGCGAGCAAAAAGAAAGAGGGGAGCCTTTTGCAAAAGGCTCCCCTCTTTCTTTTCATTTTCACTCATCAGGGCTTTACACCGCCGGTGGTCTCCACAATATCCGCATCGTACTGCAGGGCATCCGCCATCTCCTCATCGTTGCCGAGGATCCAGACGCCCAGCAAAAAGCCATAGCCGTGTACCAGATCGGAAAGCTCCCGGTTGACGGGGGCTACCTTGCACCATGCGGTGCGCTTGTTATCCTGGCGGATCCAGACGGTCACCTTATGCCCCTTGCCGAATTCGGCCAGCTCGTCCAGAACGTCCTTCGAGAGGTCGCCGTCATAATGAAGGGGTGCTGCGGGAAAGCGCGCGGCGTAGCGGCGCAGCATATCCAGTCCCTTGCAGGTGATGCCCACGCAGCCGCCGTGCTTTTCGATCACGTCAAAGAGGATCTCCTGCTGCTCGGGTGTGAATTTTTCGATCACGTTGTCGATTTTTGCCTCCATTCCCACGCTTTTCATATAGTCAAGCGCCTGGGATAGGGTGGGGATATGCTCCCCGATATACTTCGCGTCAAACCAGCCGCCAACGTCGATGTCGGCAAGCTCGGCAAAGGTGAGGTCGGCGATCTTCGTCTCCTCGGCAAAGCTTTCCCCTGCCACGCGCCCCGTGCGGTTCAGCGTGCGGTCGTGGAGAATGATGCAGACGTTATCCCTGGTCATCTTGGGATCAAATTCAATGATGTCATAGCCCTGCGCCACGGCAAGACGAAAGGCGGCCATGGTGTTTTCGGGTGCCTCGGTGCAAACGCCGCGGTGGGCCTGCAGACGGCAGTTGGTGTTGCGATACATAAGATGCCTCCTTGCTGAAGTGTTGCTTTTATTGTAGCACGGTGTGGGTGGTTTGTAAAGTGGAATTTTGCGATGGCCTGCAAGGCTACAAAAAGGGCGTTTTTGCCCGTTTGGGGCTTGGGAGAGGTATCGCCGGTCAAATACAAGAAAATCGTCTGTGGCGCGGATTTTGACGCTGCGAGGGCGTTCTGCTGGCCGAACTGCGAGAAGGAGCGCGGCGCGGGTGCGTTCCCTCCCCTTGCGGCATGATAGCGAGCACGGCGCAAAAACAGCCATAGGCGCGGATTCTGCGGTTCGAGTGGGGAGAGAGCCGCGGACGGCGAGAAATCACTGATTTTGGCGCGAAAAAAGGGCTCCGCGCGGCATTTGCCGCACGGAGCCCGTGCGTTTTCTCAATTATTTGACCAGATGGCGCTTGATCTTGCGGCTGGTGGTCTTTTCAAACTCCTCGGCACGCAGTTCCAGATCCTTGATCTTCTTGAAGGAGGCGACCTTCTTGTTCAGCGCCTGGATCTTGGCATAGATAGCCTTGTGGATCTCCTCGTCGGCGGTGCCCTCGGGGAACAGATCGCGGTTGGGGTAGACCACGGCGGTGAGGTTTACGGTCTCGCCGTCCTCGCCCTTGCGGCCGACGACCACGCACTCGGCGATTTCCTCGATCTCCTCCAGATACTCCTCGATCTCCTCGGGGAATACGTTCTTGCCGTTCTCCAGCACAATGACCGACTTGAGACGGCCGGTGATATAGATATAACCGTCGGCATCCATATAGCCCACGTCGCCGGTGCGGTACCAGCCGTCCTCGGTGAAGGCGCCGGCATTGGCCTCGTCGTTGTTGTAGTAGCCCAGCATCACGTTCTCGCCCTCGACCTGGATCTCGCCCTCGTCAAAGCCCTTGTCGCCGGGGGTGGCATCGGCAATGCGTGCCTCGCAGCAGGGTACGGCAGGGCCAACCGAGCCGCGGCGCTGTGCGAAGTAGGGGGAGACCGAAATGAGGGGGGAGCACTCGGTAATACCGTAGCCCTCGCAGATCTGGATTCCAAAGGCATAGAAATTCTTGACCATTTCGGGGTTCAGAGGTGCGCCGCCGCAGATGATCTTCTGCAGGTCGCCGCCAAAGGCCTCCAGCACCGACTTGAAGAGCTTGCGGCGCATATCGATGCCCACCTTCATCATGGCATTGGAAACGGGGATCATGCGGCGCAGCAGCTTATCCTTGCCCTTCTTTTTGGCACTATCCCAGATGCGCTTGTAGATGGTGTTGACAAACAAGGGCACCAGCACCAGCGCGGTGGGCTTGATGGTGTTGATATTGCGCATCAGATTGCGCAGGCTGTCATTGATGCCGACCATAATGCCGTAGGTCAGGCTGGCCACCATAATGGTCATCTCGTAGGTGTGATGCAGGGGCAGCACCGATAGGGTGCGGTCCTGGTCGCTGAAGTTGACCGATGCGCAGGCGGCATTGGCGGTGGCGATGATGTTGTGCTCGCAGAGCATCACGCATTTGCTGGTGCCGGTGGTGCCCGAGGTGAAGAGCATCACGGCCAGGTCTTTGGCATCGCGGTCGGGCAGCTCATAGCCGTTTGCGACCTCTGCCTCGCCCAGCTCAACGAGCTTGGAGAACGGCACGATCTTCTCGCTCTCAACGCCTTCGGCGGGGGCAAAGGGAATGAACACGCGCAGGGAGGGATGCTCCTCGATGGCGTGGGCGATCTTCTCGTTAAAGGAGCCTGCGTAGAAGATGGCCTCGGCCTCTACGCCGGCAAGGAAGCCCTCGATCTCCTCGATGGCCAGCTCCTTGTCCATAGGAACGATGACGCTGCCGGAAACGATGGTGGCGAAATAGGAAGCGACCCAGCTGGTGGAGGTCTCGCCGATCACGGCAATGCGCTTGCCGGCAAGCTCCAGCTTCTGCAGACCGGCGGCAACGGCGGTCACGCGAGCGGCAAAATCGCCGTAGGAAAGGGTCTCGTAATTTTTGCCCACGGGGTAGGTAAAGGCCACCTTGTCGCCGCGGTCGGCGCAGACCTTGACCAGATCCTTAAAGGAATTTACCTCGGGGTAGATGCGTTCGGTTTTTTTCACGTTCATGGTTTACCTCTTTCGCGGCGTCTGGCCGCACTGAATTTTGAAGGGCTTTTTGCAACGTACAATTTAATTGTAGCACGAAGTGGCGCGAATGTCAAGAAATGGCGGTGTGAGTGGACGAAAATAAAAATCGTCAGAAACCGCCCTTTTGCGGCGCAGACCTCGATGTTGATAAGTCAACAAGGATATTATACCGCGCAAAAGTTGATTTGTCAACATCTTTTTGAAAAATATGGAAAGCAAGGATTCTTGGCTTTTGAGTTGACGATAATGCAATAAATCAACAAATAAAAAAAGAGGGCGCGCATCGCCCTCTTTTTTATTTTGCGATCATGTTGTCAATTACCGTTAAGATCCACGGCAGCAGCTTCAGCAACAGAATGCCGAAAGCAATGATCAGGCCGGAGGAGATCAGCAGTGCCACGATATTGTTCGAATTCTTGTTGAACATGTTATCTGCACGGTATTTCAATTCCTCGGGAATATAAAAGCGCGCCAGCTCGGTATCCTCGCTTTCCTCTTTTGCCTCGCAATTTTCTGCGTTTGGCTCTGTGGGCGTTTCGCTTTCGGCCTCGATGGCAGCTTCCTCTGCGGGGGCAGCTTCGGCTTCGCATTCCTCGTTTGCCATACGCACCAGCTTTTTCAGTGAGAGGTTGGTCTTTAACTCGAGCAAAGCAAGATAGTTTTTCTCCAAACCAAGCTCCTCGGCGGTCTTGGCGGTCTCTTTGCTGTGTGCTTCCGCCTTGATGATGGCGCGCACGATAGCGCCGGCCACGTATTTTTGATACAACGCATAAAGAGAAACGAAGATCATCACCACGCAAAGGCCGAGGATCACGTTCCGCACCGTTTCTCTGGCCGCTGCATCAAAGGTGAAATTCAAATATTCCCTTGCCTCGATCGAAAAGAAGGAGGCAAGGGAAAGAATAGGCTGCGACATTACCGATCCGCCTTGATGACATTGCAGCCCATATAAGGACGCAGTGCCTCGGGAACGGTTACAGAGCCGTCCTCGTTTTGGTAATTCTCCAGAATAGCGGCTACGGTACGGCCAACGGCGACACCGGAGCCGTTCAGCGTGTGGACCAGACGAGGCTTGTCCTTGGGCGTCTCACGGTAGCGGATATTGGCGCGGCGAGCCTGGTAATCCTCGAAATCGGAGCAGGAGGAGATCTCTACATAGCGGTTGTAGGAGGGCATCCAGACCTCAATATCGTAGGTCATGGCGCTGGAGAAGCCAAGATCGCCGGTGCAAAGGCGCACCACGCGATAGGGCAGACCAAGGCCTTGCAGCACGCGCTCGGCATCGTTGGTCAGCTTTTCCAGCTCCTCGTAGGAGGTTTCGGGGGTGGTGAATTTCACCAGCTCTACCTTGTTGAACTGATGCTGACGGATGAGACCGCGCGTGTCGCGGCCGGCAGAGCCTGCCTCTGCACGGAAGCAAGCGGAGTATGCGCAGTAGGAGATCGGCAGATCGGCGCCGTCCAGGATGTCGTCGCGGTGCATGTTGGTGACCGGAACCTCTGCGGTGGGGATCAGGAAGCAGTCGTTGTTGGCAACGCGGAAAGCATCCTCCTCAAATTTGGGCAGCTGGCCGGTGCCTCTCATCGAGTCGCGGTTGACCATATAAGGGGGGAAGATCTCGGTGTAGCCGTGGTCGGTGTGGGTATCCAGGTAATAGTTGATGACAGCGCGCTCGAGACGAGAGCCCATACCACGGTAGAAATGGAAGCGAGTGCCGGTAACCTTTGCGGCGGTATCGGGGTCCAGAATGCCCAGATCCTTGCCGATATCCCAGTGTGCCTTGGGCTCAAACTCAAAGGCGCGGGGCTCGGACCAGCGGCGCTGCTCCACATTATCGGTATCATCCTTGCCGATCTTGCACAGCTCATTGGGTATATTGGGAATGGAAAGCAGGGTGTTTTCCATCTCCGCGTCGATGGCCGCGATCTTCTCGGTGTCGGCCTTGACGGTCTCGGAGAGGATCTTCATCTCTGCAAAAATGGGTGCAACATCCTTCCCTTCCTTCTTGAACATGGGGATCTGCTTAGAGATCTTGTTCTGCTCTGCCTTTTTTGCCTCGGTGTCGGCGATCAGCGCGCGGCGCTCTACGTCCAGCTCTACCAGACGGTCGATCTCGGCGCTGTAGTCCTTCTGACGGGTGGCAAGGCGCTCCTTGGCGAGCGCGGGGTTTTCTTTAATGCGTTTGATGTCCAGCATGGTTGGTTTCCTTTCTTATTGTTCGTCCTGGAAGAAGTCTGCGCCGCAAAGCAGGGTCAGCAGGGCTTCCATGTCTTCATTATCATCGTAAAACAGCTCGATGGAGTGCTTTTTGTCGTTTTGGGTGATCTTGACCTTGCGTCCGAGAGACTCTCTGGTGCGGCGCTCCAGGTCCTTCATCCAAGTCTTGCTCTGTACGCCGCCGTCAATTTCGGGCAGCTCCGGCATCGGATCCACATTTGCGCGCTTGACCAAGGCTTCGGTATCGCGCACCGAAAGCTCTTTCGCTACGATGCGGCGTGCCAGCAGCGGGATGTTTTCGGGATCCTTCAGGCCGAGCAGGGCTCTTGCGTGGCCTGCGGAGAGCGGGCAATTCTTGTCCTTCAGCATTTCCAGCACATCCTCGGGCAGATCCAGCAAGCGTAACGTGTTGGCTACGGCAGAGCGGGATTTGCCTGCTTGCTGAGAGATCTGCTCCTGCGTCATATCGAATTGCTCGATCAGCGCCTGGTAGGCGAGCGCTTCTTCCACAACGTTCAGATCCTCGCGTTGCACGTTCTCAATGAGCGAGATCTGCGCGGTTTTCATATCGTCACCGTCTACCACAACAGCGGGTATCTCGGTAAGGCCGGCCATTTTGGCGGCGCGCCAGCGACGTTCGCCCGCGATGATCTCAAAGGTTCCCTCAAAATTGGGATTCTGTCTGACCAGAATGGGCTGTAGGACGCCGTATGCGGCGATAGAGTCCGCAAGAGACTCCAGCGCTTCCCTATCAAAATCCTTACGGGGCTGATCGGCACGGGGTTCGATCTCGGAAATGCGCAGCGTGGTTGCGGTGCCTTCCTTCATTCCCGTGATATTGTCGTCTAAAATTGCGAAAAAGTCTCTGCCGAGACCTCCGGCTTTCTTTGCCATAGCGTATTCCTTCCTTTCCTTTTTTGTTGCACGTGTTCTAAATGCGCTCCAGCAGCTCCTTGGCTACAAGCATATATTCGGCAGCACCGGGGGATTCCGGGTCGTGATAATAGACCGGCATGCCGAACCCGGGCGCTTCCGAGAGGCGCTCGTGTCGCGTGATGGTAGTTTCAAACACCCGATCAGGGTAATGTCGTTTCAATTCTGCCAGTACATCGGTGGCGAGCTCCATTTTATTATTAAACATGGTGGCGAGAATGCCGACGATGGCAAGGCGGGGATTGTAGCGCCGCCGCAGCTGCTTGATGGTGGTCATCAGCTGCACCAGGCCTTCCAATGCAAAAAATTCACACTGCATGGGAATGATCACGCCATCGCTTGCCACCATTGCATTGACGGTGAGCATGCCCAACGAGGGCGGACAATCCAGAATGATCAGGTCGTAATCGTCTCTGACGGTGGATAGTGCGCGTCGCAGCGCGGCCTCTCCCCCGTCGGTTTCGATCAGGTCAAACTCGGTTGCGGCCAGAGAAACGTTTGCCGGCAGCAGGTCAAGGCCCTTGAATCTCGTTCGCAACCGTGCGTTTTCGAAGCTGCAGCCGCTGATCAATAGGTCCGCGGCGGAAAAGCGAAGGGACTTTTTGGATACGCCAAGGCTACTGGTGGCGCTTCCTTGCGGATCCAGATCGACGAGCAACACTTTTTTGCCAAGCAAACCAAGGCTTGCAGCAAGATTGACTGCAGACGTTGTTTTGCCTACGCCGCCTTTCTGATTGGCGAGCGCAATGACGCGACCCATAAGCTTCCCCTCCCTTCGCTACGGTGTATCCATATTATAACACTTGCGCGTGAGTTTTGCAACAGAAAAAGAAAAGATTTTTGCGAAAAGTTGTTGAAAGATTCTTGCGTGCCCAAAGCAATAAACCATTCATTGTTCACCAAGACCATTTTTCAAGAAGAGATCCTGTTGATACAAGAGCGAAGTTTCACGTGAAACAAGGGCGAGAATGACCAGGCTTTTGTGTTTCACGTGAAACAAGGGTGAGAATGACCAGGCTTTCGTGTTTCACGTGAAACGTTTCGCCTTGATGTACCCGGGTAGCTCCGTATGGGATCTTGCCAAAGGGCGGTACTCTGCTCCGGACGGCACAGGAGTGTTTCACGTGAAACGGCGATCCGTGCGCGCTTGCTCTGTTTCACGTGAAACAACGCGCTCACAATTTCTATGAGTGCAAAGCGATGTGATCGAGGCACCCAAAAAGCGCTGCTGCGGGGGGTGGAGCTTCGGGGTGCGGGGTCTGACGGCAAACTGGTTAAACGCCCTAAAAATGGGCGTTTTTGGGAACTTCGATCACAATGCGGACCGAGCTCTCGCTCTCTTCACGGTAACAAGAGACGGCCGCTCCGGTCTTTTGAAAAATGCCGAGGACGCGCTCGATGGAATTGTAGAGTGGCGCGAGGCTTTGCAGGGCGAATTTTTGGGGGCGCAACTGCTCATTTGCGGGCGCTTGCGGATGCATTTCAATTCGTTCGGTTGCTTCGGCGGGGGTGGAAGGGCGCTTTGCGAGGTGCTCTGCGATCAGGCTCTCAGTTGCCGCAACATTGAGCGCTTTGGCGCGGATCTGAGATAGTAGCGTGGCGCGCGCTGCGGGGGATTTGAGGCGCAAAAGTGCCCTTGCGTGGCGCTCGGTGAGGCCGAAATCGATGATTTTATGCCGTTCTTCTTGCGAAAAGCGCAGCAAGCGCAGCTTGTTGGCTATGGTAGATTGCGAGGCACCTGCTCTTCTGGCGATCTCTTCTTGTGTGAGGTGAAATTCTTGTATAAGGAGCTGATATGCGTTTGCTTGGTCGAAAAAATGCAGTTTTTGTTGTTTTAAGTTGCGCATAATGCTCTCAATGGCGCAGCTACGGTCGTCGTCGGGCAAAAGAAGGCACGGAATTTGCGTAATGTTGGCGACAATTGCCGCGAAAAGAGGTTTGTCGTCGCCGATTGGTGAGTAGATCGGTGCGCCGTCGCGAGTGCCGCTTGCTTTGACCTTGAGCGGCTCTAAGATGCCGTATTTGCGCATGCTTTCGGCCAAGCGTATGATCTTGTTTCGGTTTTTGAAGCTTGGTGCGGTGCTTTGCGGAAGGATCTGCTCCGGACGCAACGTGATAGCGAGGCCTTCTCTGGGTATCTGCTGAATGTGTAACATATTTGCGTGATAATCGTACATTTTATACCTCCTGCTTTTTCTTGCTATTTTAACACGGCGGCTGCGCGGAAAATGTCGCAAGAAATGATGAGAAATAAAAAATATATCACTAAATGTTGACAAAAAACAAAAAACACGCCAATTCTGGAGCCCTGGCGTGTTTTTTGTATATAGAGATGCGCCGATTACAGAGGCTTTTTCAGGATCTTGCCCCAGGCGCGCGGAAATTCTGCGGGAGTGTGAGCGATCTTTTTGATCTCAATGAGGTATCGCGTTTCTTCGGGCGCGTTGCTTGCGTGGCGCAGGGTGATGGGGTGTAGCGCGGCGAGCTCGCCGCCGAGTCGCTTGATTGCGGTGGCGGCAGCTTGCAGCTCCTCTTCACCCTTTTTCCCCTTCATAGCAAGGAAGGTGCCGCCGAGCTTGACATAGGGCAGACAGAGCTCGGCCAAAAGCGGTAATGCGGCGACGGCCCTTGCCGTGCACACGTCGAAGCGCTCACGGTAGCTGCCCTTGCCTCCCTCCTCGGCGCGCATAGCGACGGCACTCAGGTTGCTGCAGCCCAGCATGGCGGCGGTCTCCTCTACGTAGCGGATCCTTTTCTCGGTGCTGTCGATGCCCAGGATCGAGAGATCGGGACGGCAAATGGCCAGGGGCAGACAAGGGAAGCCGGCACCGCAGCCGATGTCGGCGATTTTGGCGTTCTGAGGGAGGAAGGCCGATGCGGTCAAGCTGTCTGCGTAATGAAGGAGAATGACGGCTTCTTCCTCTTTTATAGCGGTCAGATTCATCTTTTCGTTGGTTTCAAGCATATGCGCGGTCAAACGGTAGAATTTCTCTGCTTTTTCGGCGCTCGCGTGCTCGGAAAGGCCATTTAGTGCCATAACGGTATGAAAAATAGCGGAAAACTGTTCAAAATCAAGCATGGTGCGAAAGTCTCCTTAGATTTGATGAAATATGAAAAAACGGCGGCTTTGGTGCCAAATGGCCACGAAGAACCGATTGGGAACAAAGTGAATGATCGAGGCGCTTTCAATGTGCAGGGAATGTCGGTTTTTCGCAAAAAAGCACAAAACGAGGCGAATGAGACGTGCGAGGTGCTTGGAATGAGCAAAAATGCCCGGAAAAGCGAATTTTTGGGGTGAATTGCCTCGGGATCGTGCCGATGAACACGCGATGGTCGGAGCTCTGCTTTATGAAATTAGTGCCCTAACGTGTCGAGAAATCGACGCTTTTGGGGTTGATTTTGCGCGAAGCGACTGCTTTGGCGATTTTTTGCAAAAAACCATTTGGAAGAATGTAATTAGTGCCATAACGGTATTTGAAAAATGCAAAAATGAGCATCCTCGACTACCGGAGAGCGCGCCTCGGGAGAAAACTGCGATCTATGAGGGGCAAAAGTGGGATCGGAGATGAAAGTTGTATCTAAAAAGCCGATGCGCATAAAAAGCATCCGGCCGTTGCTTTCGTGGGTACTTGTGTTGGGTGTGTGAGTGTTGGGCTTTTGGCGCCGCGCGAGACTGCGCGGGCTTGCTTCCGACCGGCGTGCGCGTGAGGCGGCTATGAGCGAGCTGCAAAGATCGGTGTGGGAAGTGTCGGCTGCTCTGCATCACGCTGCTTGGGCGGTGCTGCGTAATGTGTGCGAGCGGTGGGGGTGACGGCGTTGCGCTGGCGATGGGGGCAACCACCTTGTCCGAAGGGTGGATGAATGCGAAGCTTGGTGACCTTCAGGGAGATCGAAATCTGAAAGCGGCTCTTTGTTGCATTGGGATGAGATGAGCAACAAAGGTGCTCGCTTTTTGGGCGCGGTACGTCATTTGGAATGTTGCTGAATTGAAAAAAGGTTAATAAACGAGCGCCGAGGCAGAGGCTTCTTTGTGCAAAACGATGTGTCGAAACAAGATGGTCAACGAATTCGCGGAGCGAGAGAGCGGTTGCTGCTGATAACGATGCCTTTGTTGCAAAACAGCAACAAATGAACCGCCGGATCGATTGAATGCCGCGAAGCGGTGATTTAAAGTGGAAATGACAACGAAATTTTCGAGTGGCGGCCGGCAGCGGCGTTTCGGTATTGAAGCTGCCGCGCGTCATAAGTCGCAACGGTTCGGTACGATGCGCGAGAGCGCATATGTGCGCGCATTTCGCATGAGCGCAACAAGGAGCATCGTCGGCAGGCAGATCGAAGTCTCAGCAATGCAGCCCGGATCCGACGATGTGCGTGTGTCGAGGCTACGTGCCGCAAAAAAGGTGCAAAACGCCGCAAATGGGTACGGTGCGGCCGTTTTCTTTGGCGTGCGGCTTCAAAGGCGAGAAACGGGCGTTTTTGGGGGTTGTGAGCCGAAAAACAGACGGGCCACGGCACAAAAGGCGGCAAAATGAGCAAAATTGGTGCAAGAACGACTTTTGAAGCCTTAAATACACCCTGAGAACTAAAATCGCATAGATTAGGGCGGCTGCGGCCGAACCTGCCCAAAGCGTTGATTTTGGTTGCTGTGAGGGCATGATCGGATTTCAGCCCAAAGGGCTGATTTTTTGCCTCCTCAAAAGGCGGCGATCGGGAAAGGCGCGATAGAGCGCCTAAAAATGCCCGAAAATGTGCTTTTGAGCGAAAAAATCCGGAAATTGGGTCGCGAGAGCGGTAAAATGCGCAAAATGTGATAGAATACGATGAGAAGAGCGGAGTGCCGAATTTCATTAGTGCCTTAACGGTACAAGAAAACAAGCATTTTTGATTGTATGGTCATACCAAAAAACGATAAATCAGGGGTATATATTAGTTGCGCCATTGTCTTGCGGGAGATGCCAGGACGTGCTTCGCCCTATGCGGAAAAGATGCAAAGGCCGCGGGATTTTTGCTGCGAAGAGGCGTACCGAGCAATAGTCGGGGACAGCACGCCTCTTTTGAAAAAGGGGCTCAATGGAGCCCCAGATAAATAAGAAGCACAGAAATATCAGCAGGCGAAACGCCGCTGATGCGAGAGGCCTGACCGACGGTGGCGGGGCGTTGCTTGGCAAGCTTTTGCGCGGCCTCGATGCGCAGGCCCTTGATGGCACTATAGTCAAGTGTGCTTGGCAACATCCTTGACTCTAATTTGATTTGGCGTAAAACCTCACCCGTCTGGCGGCTAATATACCCTTCGTACTTGATTTGAACCTCAACGGATTGCATCTCGGAACGAGTCAGAGCGGGGCGATTTCTGTCCAAAACCGCAAGGGCGGCGTAGGTGATGCCGGGGCGGCGGAGCAGGTCAGCAAGAGAGGCGCCTGTCTGCAGGGCGGTGGAGCCCCACTCCAATAGGTAGCCGTTTGCCCTTTCGGGGGAAACGTGGGTGGCGGAAAGGCGCTCGATCTCATTTTCGATATGCAGCTGCTTTGTCTTGAAGGCGGCAAAGCGTTCTTCTCCGATCAGCCCCACGCGGTGTCCGATTGGAGTGAGGCGCGCATCGGCGTTGTCCTGCCGCAGCAGCAGGCGGTATTCCGAGCGGGAGGTCATCATGCGATAGGGCTCGTTGGTGCCTTTTGTGATCAGATCGTCTACCAGGGTGCCAATATAGGAGCCGGAGCGTGGCAGCGTCAGCGCTTCCTCGCCCTTGGCGGCAAGAGCTGCGTTGATGCCGGCGAGCAATCCCTGGCCGGCGGCCTCCTCATAACCGGAGGTTCCGTTGAACTGGCCTGCGCCGTAAAGCCCCTTGATGTCGCGGAACTCCAACGTGGCGGTCAGCTGAGTGGGATCACAGCAATCGTATTCAATGGCATAGGCATAACGCATGATCTCGGCGTTTTGCATGCCGGGCAGCGATTTCAGCATTTTTTGCTGCACATCTGTGGGCATAGAGGTGGAAAAGCCCTGCAGATACAGCTCTTCGGTGTCCTTTCCGAGCGGCTCGAGGAAGAGCTGATGGCGCTCCTTGTCGGCAAAACGGACGACCTTATCTTCAATAGAGGGGCAATAGCGAGGTCCTGTGCCGTGGATGTGGCCGCCATACATAGCGGAACGGGTCAGGTTTTCCCGAATGATGCCGTGGGTCTCTGCGTTGGTGTAAAGAATGTGGCAGGGGATCTGCTCCGCCCCCTCCATGTAATTTTCGGGGGTGGAGGTGGCGTAGGGCAGGGGATCTGCTTCGCCCGGCTGCAGCTCCAGCACCGAAAAATCCACCGAGCGGCGGTTGATGCGCGCAGGAGTGCCGGTTTTGAAGCGCATCAGCTTGATGCCAAGGCTCGAAAGCGAGGCTGAAAGCCCCTTGGAGGGGAGAAAGCCGTCGGGGCCGCTGTCCTGGGAGGCGTTGCCGACAAAGATGCGGCTTTCCAGATAGGTGCCTGCGGCAATGATGACCGATCGGCAGGCATACTCCTCCCCAAGGGCGGTGCGCACGCCGCAAACGGCGTTCCCCTCGGTCAGCACGTCGGTGATCTCGGCCTGGATAAGACGGAGATTGGCGGTCTTCTCCAGCACCGACTTCATATATATATGGTAGCGCTTGCGGTCCGCCTGCACGCGCTTGGAGTGGACGGCGGCACCCTTGCCCAGGTTCAGGGTGCGGGATTGCAGGGTGACGGCATCCGCCGCACGCCCCATCTCGCCGCCGAGGGCGTCAATCTCATAGACCAGATGTCCCTTGGCTGTGCCGCCGATGGAGGGATTGCAGGGCATATTGCCGATGGACTCCAGCGACATAGTGAAAAGAATGGTGTCTACCCCCATACGGGCAGAGGCGAGTGCTGCCTCGATGCCGGCGTGGCCGGCACCGACAACGGCAACGGTGGTTTTTTGCATAGGTAGCTCCTTTGCTTCGGGAAAAATCAAATTAGCCCGTGAACGGGGTTAGAAAACGCCGTCAACAGGGTAGAAAGAGGGGGCGCTCCAGCCCTGCCTTGTTGGGGGCGTGCAACGAGATCATCTGCGTGCCGTCAAGGCGTTTGAAGAGCATGGCGTGGCCGCCGTCGAAATCAAAACGGGGCGGCAGGTGGCGCCAGTTGCCCAGCACGCTGCCGTTGTCACTTTCGGCTTCCAGTACCAGATACTTGCCGTGGTGGAAGCTGGACCAGATCATTTTCAGCTTTTCTCCGTCGGCAAAGAGGAAGGGACCGTCGGTCACGTAGCAGTCGGGGTGCTTGGCACCGAGGGAGGTGACATCGGGATTATCCGAGGCGCGAAAAAGCACTACGGGCTCGCCCGCGGGAGCGGAGAGGTCGGCGGTGAGGGGCATGGCACAGATCTCACCGTCCTTTATCTGCAGCCATTCGTGGCAAAAAATGATATACGGTATGCCGTTTTCCACCCAAAGGGTGCCATCAAGGCATTCCCAATCGGCGGGAGTGACCGGCTTTTCGGAAACCGGAACGAAATCTCCGTCGGGGGTATCGCAAACAAAGATCTGCGTGCCGCGGCAGACACCGTCTGCCTTGACGCTGCCGAACAGATAGTATTTCCCGTTGTAGCGGTGCAGCTCGGGCGCCCAGAAGTCGCGGTCTGCCCAGAAGTCGCACTTGGCACCGTCAAAGATCACCTTCGGCTCGCTGAAATGCTCCAGATCCTCGGACTTGTAGACCGAGAAGGAGCCGACGGTGTGCAAAGAATCGGAGAGGAGGGCGGTGGTGCCGTACATATAGTAGCAGTTATGCTCCTTATCGGTGAAAATGAAGGGGTCACGGATGCGGATATCTTCCTTTTTCAGCATGGTGTTTTCTCCTTATTGAACAGAATAAGTGCCCCAACGGGGTGAAAAAAACAACTTAAAGAGGGAATTTACAGTTGCTCTTCAGGGTGTGCAGCAGATAGTCGTGGAGCGGGCCGTTGCTGGCGGCGATGGCGCTGCCGCCAAAGAGGGGGATCGGGTCACCCTTGTAGTCGGTGATCCTGCCACCTGCCTCCTCCAGAATGACCGATGCGGCGGCATAGTCCCAGACCTTCAGTCCTCGCTCACAATAAAGGCCTACGCGACCGGCGGCGGTGTAGCAGATATCCAGCGCGGCGGAGCCGCTGCGTCGGATATCGATGCAGTCCAGGTATAACCGCTTGGCCACGGTAAAAAGCTCGTCGGCGAATTCCTTGCGATAGGGCATAGAGCCGACGGCGGCTACCACCTCGGCAGGATCGGTGGCATCCAGTACATGGATCGGCTTGCCGTTAAGGGTTGCACCCTTGCCGCGCTCGGCGTAGAACATTTCATCGTTGTGGGGGTTATACACAGCGCCGATCTCGGCGCGGCCGTTGACCACCAGCGCCAGCGAAACGGCGGAGAGCCCGTACATAAAAATGTAGTTGGTGGTACCGTCGATGGGATCCAGCACAAAGGTGGGAACGGTGGGATCAATGGTGTGATCTGCATCCTCCTCCCCCATAAAGCGAAACTCCGGATAACGCTCGCTCAGCACCTCGCGCAGTCGGCGCTGCACGCCCATGTCGGCGGCGGTCACGAAATCGTTGCGGTGCTTGATCACCACCTCGCCGGCGGAGGTGGGGTCCAGCAGGAAGGGCCGAAGGGAACGAAGCAGGGAGCTAAGCTCATCAAAAGTTGGATAACGTGTCATGTTTTTGCCTTTCTTTATCGTGTGGTTTCGGTCAGGACCGTGGCGGAGGAGTTATAAAAACGGCAGATCTGCAGGGTGCGCTTGGTGGCCTCAAAATAGAAGATGGCACGGCGCTTTTCTTTTTTTTCACCGTTGCCGTATTCAAACAGAATGTAATAGATGTCGGGGGCGGTGGGAGAGGAAATGGCGGAGAATTCCAGCTCCGGCTTCCAAGCGGCGGCTTTGGCAGAGTGCTCGCCGTTATCCAGCGGCGCGATGCGGACGGCCTGACGCAGATCCAGGGTGAGGATACGGCGACGGGAGCGGTTGCCAAAGACCTTGGCGAAGGTCAGCTCGCCGGAGGTGATGGAGTATTCGTATTCCACGCAGGTATACCGCCAGGTACAAAAGACCAGCAGCCAGATGGAGATCGGCACAAAAGCGATCATCGGGGCGATCAGGCGATAGATGATGCCAAGCAGAACCACGGCGATGCCGAAGGAAATATAGAAAAACAGCAGACCGGCCTTGGCCCAGATCCATTTGCCTTCTACCTTCTGATCTACTACAAATTCATAGGTCGAAAACTCGTTCAAGGTCGCACCTCCTTCGGAAATTTTATAATAAGGAAAGAAAAAACACGTATACAGATTAATTATAGCACACAAGTGGCAAAATTTCAATCTTTTCTTTTGTAAGAAAGAGGGTGTTTTTGCGCAAAAAGGTGTTGACAAAGGGTGGCGCGGTGTGTTATTCTGCAAGTAACCATTTGGCGGAGGTGCGCAATGAAAGAAAAGCAGATTTTCCTGAACGGAGAGTGGCAACTCTCCTTCACTGAGCCCTTTGCGGGCAAAAGGATCGAAAGCAGCATAACGGTGCCCGGAAACGTGGAGCCGACCCTGCAAAGGCTTGGCCTTGTGGCGGATTATATGCCCCCCGATACTCCGCACGCCACCACTCCCTTTACAGCGGTGGACGATTGGTGCTTCAGCCGCAGTTTTGATGCGCCCACTCTTGCCGACGGCTGGCGACGCGAGCTGGTCTTTGAGGGGATCGATACCATTGGCGAGGTCTATTTGAACGGTGAAAAGCTGCTGGACGTGATGGATATGCACATGACCTACACGGCAGACGTGACCGATAAGCTGCGCCCTGTGGGAAATCTGCTGCAGGTGATCATCCGCAGCAGCGAGCTGTGGGCAAGAGAGCACCCCCGTGATCTGTTTGTGGAGCAGAGCGGTGACCCCGGCTTTTACGATTCTCACACATTTTTGCGCAAAACGCGACATCAGTGGGGCTGGGACAACGCGCCAAGGCTCCTGACCGCAGGCATCGTGCGCCCCGTGTATCTGCGCGATCTCCCTCCCTGCCGCTTTGAGGAGGTATACCTCTATACACGGAATATTACCGCAGAGCGGGTGTGGTTCGGCGTGAACTTCCGCTTTGTCACCGACCGAAAATATCTCATGGAGCATCGCATTCGTTTTTCGCTATTAGACGGGGAACGGGTCGTGTTTTCTGAGGAAAGGCCCGTGTATTTCGTGCAGGGAAGAGCGGCCTATAAGATCCCCCGCGAGGCGGTGGAGCTCTGGTGGCCCGCAGGCTTTGGAGAGCAAAAGCTCTACACCGCCGTGCTGGAGCTTTTGGAAAAGGAAACGGTGGTTGCCGACTACCGCGAGACGGTGGGCATCCGCACCGTGCGATTGGAGAACAGCCGTGATTTCCTCAAGGGCGAGGAGGGTAAATTCCAATTTTACGTGAACGGCGAGCCGATCTTTCTCAAGGGCACCAACTGGAAGCCGCTGGATCCCCTTGCATCTCTGGCGCACCAAAAGACCGCCGACGGCGTGGCGCTGCCCTTGCTGACCGATCTCGGCTGCAATATGGTGCGCATCTGGGGCGGCGGTATCTATGAGGACCACCCGTTCTTCGATTTTTGTGACAAAAACGGCGTTCTCGTCTGGCAGGATTTCATGTTTGCCTGCGAGGTGCCCACCCTTGACCGCGCCTACGGTGAGCTGGTCGCCGCCGAGGCAGAGCAGGTCATCAAAAGGCTGCGCAATCATCCCTCTCTTGCCATCTGGTGCGGCGACAATGAGAACGACCAGTTCTTTGGGGGGCTGCACACCTACAACGGGGCGCTGCCCTCGGAGGTCACCCTCAGCCGTCGGGTGCTGCGGGAGGCGGTGCTGCGCTTTGACCCTTACCGAGACTATGTGGAAAGCTCTCCCTTCCTGACAGACCGCGGCAAGCAGGAGCGATGCCTGCCCGAAGCGGAGCGCACCGTGGTTCAGACCGAGGAGCATCTGTATGCGGCTCCGCTGCTGTATGCGGAGAAGCTGCGCCAATGCCAAAGCATCTTCCTTGGGGAAACGGGGCCCTTTTATCTCAATGCCGCTACCGTGAACGGGCGGATCGTTGAGCGGGAGCGGGCAAGAGCCGAGCGACTGTGGGATTCCCCCAAGATCCATTCGGGCGGCGATCATCAGAACGACGGATATTTTACCGATTGGCGCACCAAGGGCAAGGATGCCGTGCTTGCGTGGTTCGGCAGAGACTTCTCCTTTGCACAGTATAAGGACTACGCGCTGGCGGTGAACATCATCTGTGCCGAGATCTTCAAGGACGTGATCGAGTACAGCCGCGTGAATTACCCCAAAAAGACAGGGGTGCTGTGGTGGTCCCTTTACGATATGTGGCCGATGCTCTTTAACTATTCGGTGGTGGATTGTGATGGCCAAAGGAAGCTGCCCTACTACTGGATCAAAGAGTCCCAGCAGGACGTGGCGCTGATGGCGGTGCGGCAGGGGCTGCAGGATGCCCCCGTGCTCTATGCCGTCAACGGCACACGGCAAAATGCGGCGATTTCCTATACCGTTACCGCGTTTTCCGCTACGGGCGAGGGAAAAGAGATCGCCTGTGGCGCTTTGGAGCAGGCCGCCAACAGCAGCACTGCGCTGCTCGCTCTTGCCGAGCCGCAGGAGCCGCAGCTGTGGGTGATCCGCTGGCAGCTGGCGGGCAGGACGTACACCAATCATTTCTTTACCGGCAAGGCGGATCTTGAGACCTACCGCCGCTTTGTGCGCATCCTTGCCGAGGCGGGCGGCTTTGACAAGGAGCTTGCCGAGCTTTCCTGATATTCATTTTACATCTTATAAATCTACTGTCATAAGGAGGACGAAACAATGTCCGTAAAGCTGAAGATCTGCACCTTTAATCTGCGCACCCCCGTGCCCAAGGACGAGCTGAACTATTTTCCCAACCGCAAGGCGCGCATTCTGGCGTGCATCAAAAACGAGGATCCCGACATTATCGGCTTCCAGGAGGCGGCGGTCTCCACCGCCGATTGGCTGCGCGAGGTGCTGGACGGCTATACCGTGATCGGCTGCGGTCGCGGCAAGACGTTGAACGACGAGGCATCTCTTATCGCCTACCGCAAGAACGCCTTTGAGATGATCAGCGCCGAGACCTTCTGGCTCTCTCTTGCGCCCAGCGTGCCCGGTTCCCGCTACGGCGCGGATCAGAGCAGCTGCCCCCGTGTAGCGACCGCTGCCGTGCTGAAGCACCGCGAGGCGGAGCAATGGTTTTTGTTTGTGAACACCCATCTGGATCACAAGGGCTCTGCCGCCCGTATGTACGGTGCCATCCAGATCCTGCAGTATATTGATAAAAAGAAGCTGCCCTTTGTGCTGACGGGTGACCTGAACGCCTGGCCGGATGCCCCCGAGATCAAGGTGATCTCCGAGTGCGAGTATCTGCACGCGGTGGATCTGACCGCGGAGGTGGGCGGCACCTTCCACGGCTTTGGTACCCGTGTGCCGAGCACCAAGATCGACTACATCTTCTCGGATCTGCCCGGCGACCCCGCCGAGTCCTACGCGGTGGAGGACGTGCCGGTGGACGGTGTGTATATTTCCGACCATCGCCCCGTGATCTCCTTTGTAACGCTGGAGTAAATCGAGAGAGAGGGGCGCGAAGGAAAGGGGGAGGAACTTTTGCAAAAGTCCCTCCCCCTTTCCTCGTGTGCCGTCGGCACACGACCTTTCCCCCTCTTCAAAAGCTTTAAAAGGGGGATCGGGAGCGAAAATTCCGCCACGTTGCGCGTTTTTGGCGACAAATCGGGCTTTTTGGGGTGCAGCGGAGCGGTGTGAAAAAATCCGTATTTTTTTGCAAAAGCCGATTGAAAAAGAGAGCGGAGTGTGATAAAATAATACTGTATTTTTTGAATGCGCGGCGTGTGCCGCGCAAAAGCGAGGTAATGATATGAGCATTCGTGTTGGCATTTTCGGTTACGGCAATCTGGGTCGCGGCGTAGAGGCGGCGATCGCGCAGAATCCCGATATGGAGCTGGTGACGGTGTTTACCCGTCGCGATCCCGCATCCCTGAAGCTCCGCACCCCCGGTGTGACGGCGACCGCTGCCGAAAAGGCGGCGGAGATGGCAGATCAGATCGACGTGATGATCATCTGCGGCGGCTCTGCCACCGATCTGCCCGTGCAGACCCCTCTGCTGGCGAAGTGCTTCAACGTAGTGGATAGCTTTGATACTCATGCGAGGATCCCCGAGCATTTTGCGTGCGTGGACACCGCCGCCAGAGAGGGCGGCAAGGTGGCCATGATCTCGGTGGGCTGGGATCCCGGTATGTTTTCGTTGAACAGATTGCTGGGCGAGGCGATCCTGCCGCAGGGCAAGACCTACACCTTCTGGGGGAAGGGCGTGAGCCAGGGACATTCGGATGCCATCCGCCGTCTGGAGGGTGTTGCGGATGCAAGGCAGTACACCATCCCCGTGGAGGCGGCGCTGGAGGCGGTGCGCGCAGGGGAGAACCCCGAGCTGACCACCAGACAAAAGCACCTGCGTGAGTGCTTTGTGGTGGCAAAGGAGGGCGCGGATCTTGCCCGTATTGAAAAAGAGATCAAGGAGATGCCCAACTACTTTGCGGATTATGACACCACGGTGCATTTCATTTCCGCAGAGGAGCTGCAGCGCGATCACAGCGGCATCCCTCACGGCGGCTTTGTGATCAGAAGCGGCAAGACGGGCATGCATTTGGAGAACGATCATATTATTGAATATAGCCTGAAGCTGGACAGCAACCCCGAGTTCACCTCCTCGGTGCTGGTGGCCTATGCCCGCGCCGCATATCGTATGAGCTGCGAGGGAATGTGCGGTTGCAAGACGGTGTTTGATGTGCCGCCCGCCTACTTATCTCCCAAAACGGGTGCGGAATTGCGCAAGGAGCTGCTTTAAGCGGCTCTTTCTCCGTCAAAACGGCTTTTGGACTTGCTTTAAACAAAAAGCCCCCAAACGGGGTGAGAAAAAGGAGTTTTTATGAAGGTAAAGGTTACGAATCGTCCGGAGTATGCGAGCGAGGTCGTTGACAGCCTGCTGCTGCGGCGCAATGTGATCGTTTTTATTTTAATGGGGCTGATGGCCTTTTTGGGCATATGGAATGTTGTCGGCGGCGCGACCCGATCGGATATGGGAGACATCGGCGTTGGTGCGCTTTATCTCTTTTTTGACCTGCTGCTGGGGGGAGTTCTGCTGTTCGCCCGGTACAAGCAGACCAAGGGCTTTGCCGAAGCGATTCGCTTCACCTGCACCGGCTCGCCGCAGCAGGAGGTCCTGTTTGCTGAGCAGATCGTGGCCGAGCGCTATGGCGAGGATGGAGAGCTGATCGGCAAGACCGTGACCGACTACCAGACCCTGCGCCGCGCGTGGGAGACAAAAAATCTGATCCTGCTCTATAGCCGCTCCAATGCGGTGCTGATCCTTCCAAAATGTGATCTTTCTGCCGAGGAGCAGGCCGGTGTCAAGCAGATCCTTGCAAGCAAGGGCGTGTCCTGCAAATTCAAAAAATCCTGATACGTATAACGAAAACTCCCCCAAACCGTATGTTTGGGGGAGTTTTTTGACAAAACGGCTTACTGATCGTAGGACGGGTTGAACGCGTAGAAATTCTTGCTGTCCAGATCGTCCTGGGCGATGCGCAGGGCGTCACCGAAGCGCTGGTAGTGCACCAGCTCACGCTGGCGCAGATACTTGATGGGATCCCGCACGTCGGGGTCGTCCACCAGCCGCAGGATATTGTCATAGGTCACACGTGCCTTCTGCTCGGCGGCAAGATCCTCGTTCAGATCCGCGATCACGTCACCCTTTACGCCCACATACTTCATATCAAAGGGCACGCCGGAGGCGGCGATGGGGTAAAGTCCGGCGGTGTGATCCACGAAATAGATATCCATTCCCGCCTTTTTCAGCTCCTCGGGAGAAAGCCCCTTGGTCAGCTGATAGAGGATGGCGCCGATCATCTCCAGGTGGGCCAGCTCCTCGGTTCCTACATCCGTCAAGATGCCCCGTACCTTGTCGTAGGGCATCGAGTAGCGCTGATGCAGATAGCGCATGGAAGCGGCAAGCTCACCGTCGGGGCCACCCAGCTGCGAGATGATGATCTTGGCGTAATTCGCGTTGGGGTTTTTGATCTTGACCGGGTATTGCAGCTTTTTATCATAGGTCCACATAGCTTAGTTTGCCTCCTTCTCCCAAGGCCAGGGACCACTGACCCAGTCCCAGTGCTGTTCGTTGCGGTTGCCGCCGATGGTGAGGGGGCCGTACTGCTCCTCAAAGGCGTTCTTCAGCTCGGCGGCAAGCTTTTTGTGCTCCTTGTAATAGCGCAGCGCCTTTTTGCAGCCGGGGTGGGCATCCAGATACAGCGCCACCTCATAAAGAGCGAAATCCTCTGCCTGGATGCGGTGAAGCAGGGAGGCGCGGTCGGGTGTGTTCATCATTTCAGCCTCCTTGCCCCCCAAAAGGGCTTATCCAATTCAATAAACACCGTGCCGTGAGAAAGGCCGACCTCGGGGGTGTAAAGACCGTCAAACTCCTGGCAGGGCGAATAGACCATAGCAAGCGGGCGGCCAAGGAGGCAATCCCCCTCGGTGCCGATGGGGCAGAGTGCCCCGTTTTGATCCTTCGGAATATCCATATGCTTCTCCTTTCGGGCGTTTTGCGCCCAATTTCAGTATATGCGCGACGGCGAAAGCTGTCGAAAAGAATGCATACCTGCGCACCCGTGTGCGCGGGCGTGAAAGTTCTATATAAAAAATATAAGAAAATGTCGTAAAATTGCTTGACAAACGGGGGCAATCGTGGTATCATTATTTCGTCAACCGAAAAGGTCCCTGTAACTGACGGAAATGTGGTAAACACAGTGGAGCAGGGGCTGTTGTGGGATAAGTGAGCAAATCCCGCGCCGACCGTCTGGGCACACTGATCCTTTGTGGTTAAGTGCGCCTTTTTTGTTTTCAAGGAGGAAATGAAATGAGTAAGAAAGTAGGCATTCTGATGGGCAGCGACAGCGACCTTCCCATCGTGCGCAAGGCCACCGATATGCTAGATGCGCTCGGCATCGGCTATGAGGTCCACGTTTATTCCGCGCACCGCACTCCTCTGGAGGCGGCCGAATTTTCCAAAAATGCACGCGAGAACGGCTTTGGTGTTATGATCGCCTTTGCCGGCATGGCGGCGCATCTGGCAGGTGCTGTAGCGGCAAACACCACGCTTCCCGTGATCGGCGTGCCCTGTAAATCCTCTAACCTTGACGGTATGGACGCCCTGCTTTCCACCGTGCAGATGCCCACCGGCATTCCCGTGGCCACCGTTGCCATCAACGGCGGCGGCAATGCGGCGCTGCTGGCGGCACAGATCCTGGCTACCGCCGATGACGAGCTTGCCGAAAAGCTGATCGCAAAGCGTGCGGCCGATGCCAAGAAGGTGTTGGAAAAGGACGCGGCCGTGGCAGCGGAATTCAATCGGTAAAAACGGCGCATGGCCGTGTTGCTTCCTCGATTGGGGAAATTGAAATCTGAAAAAATTTAACTTTTCACATAAAAGGAGAAAAAGAAAATGAAACACGTTTACACCGGAAAAACCAAGGACGTATTTGCTCTCGACAACGGAAACTATCTGCTGAAGTTCAAGGACGATTGCACCGGCAAGGACGGTAAGTTCGATCCCGGTGAAAACGCCGTGGGCCTGACCATTGAGGGTGTTGGCGACGTGAACCTGCGTATGTCCATCTACTTCTTTGAGAAGGTCAATGCTGCCGGCATTCTGACGCATTACGTCAGCGCGGATCTGGCCAACACCACCATGGAGGTCAAGCCTGCCAAGGTGTTCGGCAAGGGCCTTGAGGTGATCTGCCGCTACAAGGCAGTCGGCTCCTTCTACCGCCGCTATTCCGATTACTGCACCGAGGGTCAGGACCTGCCCGCGTACGTTGAGACCACCTTCAAGAATGACGCGAAGGGCGACCCGCTGGTTACCAAGGACGGTCTTGTGGATCTCGGCGTTATGACCTCCAAGCAGTACGATGACCTGAAGGCTATGACGCAGGCCATTACCAAGATCGTTGCCGACGATCTGAAGGAAAAGGGTCTGGATATGTACGACATCAAGTTTGAGTTTGGCTACGATGCCGACGGCAACGTGATGCTCATTGACGAGATCGCCTCCGGCAATATGAGAGTGTATAAGGACGGCGAGTATATCGACCCGATGACTCTCAACAAGCTGTTTTTCGCGTAAAAATCGCACATAGTGTCGTTGCTCCTCGAAAGCGGCTCGACGTATTGGATATACGCCTTCGCCTTGCTTTCTGCGGTGCGCCTAACTCTGCACGATTTTTTCAGCGAAAAAGTTTGTAGCCGGAAAGTGGGCGAACACCAAAAGGAATAAACGATGAATGCCTTGCTCCCGAAAGGGGGCAAGGCACAACCTGTCTTTAGAAAACTTTTTCAAATCTGTAAAAACATCAAAAAACTCTGCAAAGGAGCGCAAAAATGGATCATAAAAATTCTCATTCGGCCAGCTATGCTGCCGCCGGCGTGGATATCACCGCAGGCTACAAGGCCGTTGAACTGATGAAAAAGCACGTCGCACGCACCAAGAACGAGGGCTGCCTTGACGACGTGGGCGGCTTTGGCGGCTGCTTTGGTCTGCCCATGGCAGGTATGGAGGAGCCCGTTCTGGTCTCCGGCACCGACGGCTGCGGCACCAAGGTAAAGCTTGCCATTCTCATGGACAAGCACGACACCATCGGCATTGATGCCGTTGCTATGTGCGTGAACGATATCATCTGCGTTGGCGCAAAGCCCCTCTTTTTCCTGGACTACATCGCTTGCGGCAAGAACGTGCCCGAGAAGATCGCCGAGATCGTGGGCGGCGTTGCCGAGGGCTGCGTGCAGTCGGGTGCGGCGCTGATCGGTGGCGAGACCGCCGAGCACCCGGGTCTCATGCCCGTGGAGGATTACGACCTTGCCGGCTTTGCCGTGGGTATCGTGGATAAGAAGAAGATCCTGAACAAGGATCGCATGGCGGTCGGCGATGTGGTCATCGCGCTGCCCTCCACCGGTATCCACTCCAACGGCTTCTCTCTTTGCCGCAAGGTATTCAATATTGACAACAACGACCCGCTGCTCTACGTGGCACGTGAGGAGCTGGGCGGCAAGACCATTGCCGAGGCGCTGCTGACCCCCACTAAGATCTACGTCAAGCCCGTTCTGGCGCTGCTGGAGAAGGTGGACGTGAAGGGCATTTCCCACATCACGGGCGGCGGCTTCTATGAGAATATCCCGCGCTCCATCCCCAAGGGTCTGACTGCCAAGATCAATAAGTCTGCCGTCAAGGTCCTGCCCATCTTCGATTTGATCGCCAAGTTCGGCAACATCCCCGAGCGCGATATGTTCAACACCTACAACATGGGCGTTGGCATGAGCATCGTGGTGCCCGCAAACGAGGTGGAGACCGCCATCGAGACCCTGAAGGCAAACGGTCAGGATGCTTACGTGATCGGTGAGATCGTTGCCGGTGACGAGGGCGTTATTCTGGAATAATGGGTAACGGTATGAAAAAAGCACGCATTGCCGTATTCGTTTCGGGCGGCGGCACCAATCTGCAGGCGCTGATGGATGCCGAGGACAAGGGCATTCTCAAGAGCGGCGAGATCGTGCTGGTGGTCGCCAGCAATCCGAACGCCTACGCCTTGGAGCGCGCCAAGAGCAAGAGCATCGCTACCGCGGTGGCATGGAAAAAGCAGCTCGGCTCCCAGGAGGCCTTTGAGGCCGCTATTGAAAAGGAGCTGGCCGAGCACAGGATAGATCTGATCGTGCTGGCAGGCTTTATGAACATTCTTTCCGCCGGCTTTACCGCCAAGTGGCCGGAGCGTATCATCAACGTGCATCCTGCGCTCATTCCCAGCTTTTGCGGCAAGGGAATGTACGGCCTCGCCCCCCATGAGGCGGCGCTTGCCAAGGGCGTGAAGGTGACGGGCGCCACGGTGCATTTTGTCAACGAGATCCCCGACGGCGGCAAGATCATTGCCCAGCGCGCCGTCTACGTGGAGGAGGGGGATACCCCCGAGGTGCTGCAGCGCCGCGTGATGGAGCAGGCGGAGTGGATCATTCTGCCCGAGGCTGTGGAAAAGGTCTGCGCCTCTCTCGGCTAAAAATCGCGTTTTAAAGAGCACAATGTTCGCACTTTTTGCCTCCCTTGTGTAAAGGGAGGTGGCTTGCGAAGCAAGACGGAGGGATTGTAAAATTGGGTTTGTGCCGTAACAATCCCTCACCCGCTTCGCGGGAGCTCCCTTTGCACAAGGGAGCCTTTGATATCATTTACCAAAAAGGAGATTTAACATGAAGGTATCGACCATTGCAAATGAGTTGAACTCCCTCGCCTATCACGGCAGAGGTATTATGATCGGCAAGAGCGCCGACGGCAAGAAGGCGGTCACCGCCTACTTTATCATGGGTCGCAGCGTCAACAGCCGCAACCGCGTATTTGTTGCCGAGGGCGAGAATATGCGCACCAAGGCCTTTGACGAGAACAAGATGGTCGATCCTCATCTGATCATCTACTATCCCGTTCGCGTGCTGGGCAACAAGACCATCGTCACCAACGGCGACCAGACCGACACCATCTATGATCTCATGGATAAGCAGATGACCTTCGAGCAGGCACTGCGCACCCGTGGGTTCGAGGACGACAAGCCCAACTTTACCCCCCGCATCTCGGGCATCATCCGTCTGGAGAAGGACGGCATGAACTACGCCATGTCCATTCTCAAGAGCGCCGAGGGTGACGACAGCTCCTGCGAGCGCTTTACCTACGCTTACTCCAATCCCATTGCAGGTCGTGCCAAGTTCATCCACACCTACAACTGCGACGGGGATCCGCTGCCCTCCTTTGAGGGTGAGCCCAAGACCCTGGAGCTGCCCGACGTGGATATCGATACCCTGACCGATCTGATCTGGACCAATCTGAACGAGGACAACAAGGTCTCCTTGTTTGTGCGTTACATCGACATCGCTACAGGCAAAGCCGAGACCCGTATTGTGAATAAGAACGCGTAATCCTTTTGTAGGGGCGCTTCACGAAGCGCCCACCAAACCCAAACGGGCGCTTCGTGAAGCGCCCCTACAACGAAATATGAGGTGTAAGATGAACGAATTTGAACTGAAATACGGCTGTAATCCCAATCAGAAGCCTGCGAGGATCTATATGCACGACGGCAGCGAGCTGCCCATCAAGATCCTGTGCGGCAGACCCGGCTACATCAATTTTCTGGATGCCTTTAACTCCTGGCAGCTGGTCAAGGAGCTGAAGGAGGCCACCGGTATGGCCTGCGCCACCTCCTTCAAGCACGTCAGCCCCACCTCTGCGGCTGTGGGCCTGCCCCTCTCCGAGGAGCTGATGAAGGCCTGCTTCGTGACCCCCGAGGAGGTCAGCACCCCTCTCGCCTGCGCGTATGCGCGTGCACGCGGCACCGACCGTATGTGCTCCTTCGGTGACTGGGTGGCTCTTTCCGACGTGTGTGACGTTGCCACCGCAAAGCTCATTCAGCGTGAGGTCTCCGACGGCGTGATCGCCCCCGGCTACGAGCCCGAGGCACTTGAAATTCTCAAGACCAAGCGCAAGGGCGCTTACAACATTGTGGAGATCGATCCCGACTTTGTGCCCGCCGAGGTGGAGCGCAAGCAGGTCTATGGCATCACCTTTGAGCAGGGTCGCAACAACTTCCACATCGGTGAGGAGCTGCTGCAGAACATCGTCACCGCCAAGAAGGAGCTGCCCGATTCGGCAAAACGCGACCTGATCGTGGCGCTCATCACCCTCAAGTACACCCAGTCCAACTCGGTGTGCTATGCGGTGGACGGACAGGCCATCGGCGTGGGTGCCGGTCAGCAGTCCCGTATCCATTGCACCAGACTGGCAGGCTCCAAGGCAGACACCTGGTTCCTGCGTCAGCACGAGAAGGTGCTGAACCTGCCCTTCCGCGCAGATCTTGCCCGTCCCACCCGCGACAACGTGATCGACGGTTACATCAACCGCAACGAGGAGGACGTTTGCGCCGACGGCAACTGGCAGAAGTACTTCACCGAGCAACCCGCACCTCTCACCGACGACGAGATCAAGGTGTATCTTGCCACCAAGACCGGTGTGGCGCTGGGCTCGGATGCCTTCTTCCCCTTTGACGACAACATTCAGCGTGCCGCTGCCAGCGGTGTTTCCTACGTGGCAGAGCCCGGCGGCTCCATCCGCGACGACGTGGTCATCGAGTGCGCCGACAAGTACGGCATGGTGATGGCCTTCACCGGCATGAGACTGTTCCACCACTAAAAGAGATACGGAGATACAAGATACGAAGATACAAGATATGGGCGAAGAAGGGTGAAGAACAGATATCTTGTATCTCGTATCCCGTAACTTGTATCTTTCCACAATGTAAGGAGAAAATAAAATGAAAATTATGGTTGTGGGTGGCGGCGGCCGTGAGCACGCCATCATCCAGAAATTGAAGGAAAATAAAGAGATCGAAAAGATCTACGCCCTCCCCGGTAACGGCGGCATTGCGATGGATGCGGAGTGCGTGGCCATCGGTGCCAAGGATATTCCCGCCATTGTGGAGTTCGCCAAGGCCAACGCCATCGACTTCGCCGTGGTCGCCCCCGACGATCCGCTGGTGCTGGGCTGCGTGGATGCCCTGGAGGCATTGGGCATTCCTTGCTTCGGCCCCCGCGCCAACGCCGCCATCATTGAGGGCAGTAAGGTGTTCTCCAAGGGGCTGATGCACAAGTACGGCATCCCCACCGCCGCCAGCGAGACCTTTGATAACCCCGACGATGCCATTGCGTATCTCGCAAAGCAGGACTATCCCACCGTTATCAAGGCGGACGGTCTGGCGCTCGGAAAGGGCGTGGTGATCGCGCAGGACTTTGACGAGGCCAAGGCCGCCGTCAAGGAAATGATGTGCGACAAGGTCTTTGGCGAGAGCGGCAGCCGCATTCTTGTGGAGGAGTTCATGACCGGTCCCGAGGTTTCGGTGCTGGCATTCATGGACGGCAAGACGGTGGTTCCTATGGTCTCCGCCATGGACCACAAGCGCGCGAGGGATAACGACGAGGGTCTGAACACGGGCGGCATGGGCACCGTTGCCCCCAACCCCTACTACACCGAGGCTGTGGCAAAGGAGTGCATGGAGAAGATCTTCCTGCCCACCATGAACGCCATGAACGCCGAGGGTCGCCCCTTCAAGGGCTGCCTGTTCTTCGGTCTGATGATCACCCCCAAGGGCCCCCGTGTGATCGAGTATAACTGCCGCTTCGGCGATCCCGAGACCCAGGTGGTGCTGCCCCTCTTGGAAAGTGACCTCTTTACCATCATGCGTGCCGTTGCCGAGGAGCGACTGGCCGAGGTCGAGGTCAAGTTCTCCAAGGGTGCTGCCTGCTGCGTGGTGCTGGCCTCTGACGGCTATCCCAAGAAGTATGCAAGCGGCTTTGAGATGACCCTGCCCGAGACGGGGAAGGGCGAATACCTCTTTGTTGCCGGTGCCAAGAAGGATGGGGATAAGCTGCTGACCGCAGGCGGTCGCGTGATCGGTGCGGTCGCCACCGAGGCGGATCTCAGCTCTGCCGTGGCACACGCCTACGAGGTGGCTGCCAAGGTGCAGTTTGAGAACAAGTATTGCAGAAAAGATATCGGCAAGCGCGCCCTTGCCGCACTCAAATAAGGAGAAGTCAAGGATGGTTTACAGAGTATTTGTTGAGAAAAAGCCGGAGCTTGCCCATGAGGCGAACGGTCTTTTCGGTGAGCTGAAAAATCTGGTTGGCATCACCGCGCTGAAGGGCGTTCGCGTGATCAACCGCTACGACGTGGAGAATATCGAAAAGGAGCTGTTTGACAAGGCGGTCCGCACCATTTTCTCCGAGCCTCAGCTGGATATCGTCACCGATGCGGTGGATGCCAAAGGTGGCACCGTGTTTGCGGTAGAGCCCCTGCCCGGTCAGTTTGACCAGCGCGCCGATTCGGCTGCGCAGTGCATCCAGCTCCAGAGCCAAGGGGATCGCCCCACCGTTCGCTCCGCCAAGGTCTACGTTCTTGACGGCAAGCTGACCGATGCCGACGTGGAGGCCGTCAAAAAGTTTGTGATCAATGCGGTGGAGAGCCGCGAGGCCGCCCTCGAGAAGCCCGAGACCCTCGCCATCGAGTACGCCATTCCCTCTACCGTGGCAACCGTTGAGGGCTTTATCGGCCTTGACGAGAAGGGACTTGCGGAGCTTTTGGACACCCTTGGCCTTGCCATGGATCTGGACGACCTGAAGTTCCTGCAGAACTATTTTAAGAATGAGGAGAAGCGTGATCCCACCATCACCGAGATCCGCGTGGTGGATACCTACTGGTCCGACCACTGCCGTCACACCACCTTCTCCACCCATATTGATAATGTCAAGATCAACGATCCTGCCGTTGCTGCTGCCTACGAGCGCTATCTGGCCGCCCGTGTGGAGGTCTACGGTGAGGAGAAGGCGGCAAAGCGCCCCCAGACCCTGATGGACATTGCCACCATCGCCGTCAAGACTCTGAAGAAGCGCGGCGCGCTGCCCGAGCTGGACGAGAGCGAGGAGATCAACGCCTGCTCCATCCACGTGACTGCCGAGATCAACGGCGAGGCGCAGGATTGGCTGCTCATGTTCAAGAACGAGACCCATAATCACCCCACCGAGATCGAGCCCTTCGGCGGCGCGGCCACCTGTATCGGCGGCTGCATCCGCGACCCGCTCTCCGGCCGTGCCTACGTGCATCAGGCCATGCGCGTGACGGGTGCGGGGGATCCCCGTAAGTCTCTTGCCGAGACCCTGCCCGGCAAGCTGCCCCAGCGCAAGCTCTGCCAGACCGCTGCCGCAGGTTATTCCTCCTACGGTAACCAGATCGGTCTTGCCACCGGTCACGTGGCCGAGATCTATCACGACGGCTACGTTGCCAAGAGACTGGAGTGCGGTGCCGTTGTGGCTGCCGCTCCCGCTTATAACGTGCGCCGCGAGCGCCCCGCTGCAGGGGATGTGATCGTGCTGCTGGGCGGCCGTACCGGCCGTGACGGCATCGGCGGTGCTACCGGCTCCTCCAAGAGCCACAATATGAAGTCGCTGACCACCATGGCCTCCGAGGTGCAGAAGGGTAACGCACCCGAGGAGCGCAAGATCCAGCGTCTGTTCCGCAATCCCGACGTCACCCGTCTGATCAAGCGCTGCAACGACTTTGGCGCAGGTGGTGTATCGGTCGCCATCGGTGAGCTGGCCGACGGTCTGACCATCGATCTGGATGCGGTCCGCAAGAAGTATGACGGTCTGGACGGCACCGAGCTGGCTATTTCCGAGTCCCAGGAGCGTATGGCCGTTGTGGTCGCTGCCGAGGATGCGGACAAGTTCATCGCTCTGGCCGAGGCCGAGAACCTGGAGGCCTACCGCGTGGCCGTGGTCACCGAGGAGGCACGTATGGTCATGTCCTGGAAGGGTCAGACCATTGCCGATCTTTCCCGCGCGTTCCTGAACACCAACGGCGCTGACAAGCACACCGAGGTGGAGGTCACCGCAAAGGATCTTTCGGTATTCTCCAAGGCGCTTTACGCCGATCTGAAGGAGATGGCAGCCGATCTCAAGACCGCAGGCCGCAGAGGTCTGGTGGAGCGCTTTGACGGCTCCATCGGTGCGGGCTCTGTGCTGATGCCCTTCGGCGGCAAGACCCAGCGCACCCCCGCGCAGGCTATGGCAGCACTCCTGCCCACCCTGCCCGGTCAGACCACCGACAGCGCCAGCGTGATGGCCTGGGGCCTGGATCCCGACACCATGTGCGTGGATCCCTATACCGGCGCGCATGCTGCCGTATACAATTCCATGGCGAAGATCGTGGCCGCAGGTGCAGACTATAAGGATGCATACCTCACGCTGCAGGAGTTCTTTGAGAAGCTCCGCACCGAGCCTGCCCGTTGGGGCAAGCCCTTTGCCGCTCTGCTCGGCGCTATGGATGCCCAGCTGGAGCTGAATGCCGCCGCCATCGGCGGTAAGGACTCTATGTCCGGCACCTTCCTGGATAAGGACGTGCCTCCCACGCTGATCTCCTTTGCCATTGCGCCCATCAAGGCAGGGGACGTGATCTCCCCCGAGTTCAAGGAGGCAGGTCATCCCGTATATCTGTTCGCGCCCAAGGAGAACACCCCCGAGGCCACCAAGTGCGCCTGGGAGTGCTTCCACGATCTCTGCAAGGCAGGTAAGGTGAGAGCCGCTTGGGCAGTGGAGAACGGTCTTGCCGAGGCTGTCATGAAGATGTCCTTCGGCAACGAGATCGGCTTCAAGTCCTGCGGTACCGTTGGCGACCAGTGGTATCAGGGCATGATGTACGACTACATCGTGGCCGAGCTCACCGAGGAGATGGATGCCTGCTGCGCTATGAAGATCGGTGAGACCGTGGCCGAGCCCGTCATCGACCTTGGCAGCGAGAAGGCCACCATTGCCGAGCTGCTTGCCATCAATGAGGGCGTTCTGGAGAACGTGTATCCCACCAAGGCTCCCGCCAAGAGCGCGCTGGAGACCTTTGCCTACACCGCAGGCTGCACCGCCGCGCCCGCCGTCAAGGTGGCACGTCCCAAGGTGCTGATCCCCGTATTCCCCGGCACCAACTGCGAGTACGACTCTGCCAAGGCTATGGAGCAGGCAGGCGCCAAGGCCGATATCGTGGTCATTCGCAATCTGACTGCCGACGATGTGGCAAGAAGCGTGGAAACGGTATCCCAAAAGATCGCCGAGAGCCAGATGATCTTCATCCCCGGCGGCTTCTCTGGCGGCGACGAGCCCGACGGCTCCGCCAAGTTCATCACCGCCTTCTTCCGCAATCCTGCGGTGAAGGAGCAGGTGGGCAAGCTGCTTGACGAGCGCGACGGTCTGATGCTGGGTATCTGCAACGGCTTCCAGGCACTCATCAAGCTCGGTCTCGTGCCCTACGGCAAGATCATCGATACCGATGAGAGCTGCCCCACCCTGACCTACAACACCATCAGCCGCCACCAGTCCAAGCTGGTGCGCACCCGTGTCTGCACCAACAAGTCTCCCTGGCTGGCAGGCACCGAGGTGGGCGAGATCTATACCGTGCCGATCTCTCACGGCGAGGGTCGCTTCCTTGCTTCTGACGAGTTGGTGAAGAAATTGGCGGAAAATGGTCAGATCGCCACCCAGTACGTGGATCTGAACGGCGCTCCCACCCTTGACACCGACTTCAACCCCAACGGCTCCATTTACGCGGTGGAGGGCATTACCTCTCCCGACGGCCGTGTGCTGGGTAAGATGGGTCACAGCGAGCGTGTGGGCAAGCATCTTTACAAGAATATCGTCGGCAAGTACGATATGCAGCTCTTTGCATCCGCCGTCAAGTATTTCAAGAATTAAGGAGAAAAAGAAATGGCTTTTCTTTCCGATATTGAAATTGCCCAGCAGGCAAAAATGCAGCCGATCACCGAGATCGCCAAGGCCGCAGGCATTGGCGAGGAGTATCTCGAGCAGTACGGCAAATATAAGGCAAAGGTCGATCCTGCCATTCTGAAGGAGAGCGACCGCAAAAACGGCAAGCTGGTGCTGGTGACCGCCATTACCCCCACCCCTGCGGGTGAGGGTAAGACCACCACCACCATCGGCCTTGCCGACGGCATGAAGCGCATCGGCAAGAACGTGGCCGTGGCATTGCGCGAGCCCTCCCTTGGCCCCGTATTCGGCATCAAGGGCGGTGCCGCAGGCGGCGGATACGCCCAGGTGGTGCCCATGGAGGACATCAACCTGCACTTTACCGGTGACTTCCACGCCATCGGTGCGGCAAACAACCTCCTGGCCGCTATGCTGGATAACCACATCCATCAGGGCAACGCGCTGGGCATCGATACCCGTCGCATCACCTGGAAGCGCTGCGTGGATATGAATGACCGTCAGCTCCGCTTTGTCACCGACGGTCTGGGCGGTCGCATCAACGGCGTGCCCCGTGAGGACGGCTTTGACATCACCGTTGCCTCCGAGATCATGGCTGTATTCTGCCTCGCCAACTCCATCACAGACCTCAAGGAGCGCCTTTCCCGCATCGTGGTGGCGTATACCTTTGACGAGAAGCCGGTGACCGCAGGCGATCTGAAGGCTGTCGGCGCCATGACCGCGCTCCTCAAGGACGCCATCAAGCCCAATCTGGTACAGACTCTGGAGGGCACCCCCGCATTCGTGCACGGCGGTCCCTTCGCCAACATCGCCCACGGCTGCAACTCGGTCATGGCGACCAAGCTGGCTATGAAGCTGGCGGATTACGCCATTACCGAGGCAGGCTTTGGTGCCGATCTCGGTGCAGAGAAGTTCCTGGATATCAAGTGCCGCGCAGCGGGGCTCAGACCCGATGCGGTGGTGATCGTGGCTACCGTTCGCGCATTGAAGATGCACGGCGGCGTTGCAAAGGCAGAGCTTGGCGCGGAGAATCTGGAGGCTTTGGAGAAGGGTCTGCCCAATCTGCTCCGTCACGTTTCCAATATCAAGAATGTATATAAGCTGCCCGCCGTGGTGGCCGTCAACCGCTTCCCCACCGACACCGATGCCGAGATCGCGCTTGTGATCGAGAAGTGCAAGGCGCTGGGCGTGAACGTGGTGCTTTCTACCGTTTGGGCAGAGGGCGGCAAGGGCGGCATGGCGCTGGCCGAGGAGGTCGTCAGACTCTGCGAGCAGGAGAATGATTTCACCTACTCCTACGAGCTGGATACCACCATCGAGGAGAAGGTGGAGGCTATCGTAAAGAAGATTTACGGCGGTAACGGGGTGACTTTTGCACCCTCTGCCAAGAAGCAGCTCTCTACTCTCAAGGCCCTTGGCTTTGACAACCTGCCCGTTTGCATGGCAAAGACCCAGTACAGCTTTTCGGACGATCCCGCAAAGCTTGGCGCGCCCGAGAACTTTACCGTGACCGTGCGCAACCTGAAGGTCAGCGCAGGCGCGGGCTTTGTGGTGGCACTGACCGGTGACATCATGACCATGCCCGGACTGCCCAAGGTTCCCTCCGCCGAGAAGATCGACGTGGACGAGAACGGCCGCATTTCCGGTTTGTTCTGACCAAAACAGAAATAAGGAGCGGGAGAACCCCTTTTGAGGAAAGGGGCTTCTCCCGCTCTTTGCTTTTGCCACGGCAAAAGCAAATTCACACTCTCTCCCCAAACCTTTTAAAAAAGGGATTTTTAATACCGTTTTGGGAGTAAAAGTGTTTTTGCTGGTTGCGCGTGATCCGCATTGCCGTCCGTGTGTCATCTCTGAGCCAGCTTGCCTGCGGCAAGCAGCTCAAGCTTGTCTTGTCGCCCAATGGGGCTCCATTTTGCTTATGCAAAACCGCCAAGCTTGGCCCCTATATGTCATCCTGAGTGGAGCGATAGCGGAACCGAAGTTTTGCGAGGTGCAGCGCAAGCAAACGAGCAAAACCAAGGGAGCGGGCAAAGCCGAGACCGCAGGGATCTACTATGGATGACCGATAGCTTTTGAGGCGGGTGTTACATCCATTGTACCTCACAAAAGAAGTAACACTTGTATCAAAAAGTCAGTACAAACTCCATACGAGATCCCGCTGCGCGCAAAGCGCTTGCGCTTTTGTCCGCTCGGCAAGCCTCGCCTACCAAAAGTTCGGCTCCACTCCGTTTCGCTCAGGATGACACGTAGCCGTTAAAGAGGTGATATAGCTCCCCGTTTTCTCGCCCCGTTTGGGGGCTTTTTTCAAAAATATGCGCATTTTCTTGACACGTGCCCGCGTTTTTGCTACAATAAAGATGAAGTTTGCAGGAAGAAGGGAGATCCGTATGCAGGGCTTTGGCATGAACGTAACCGACTTTGGCGCCAAGGGGGATGGCATCACCGACGATACCGCCGCCATTCAGGCCGCCATTGACTACGCCGCCGAGAGGGGTGGCGGCAGGGTGCTGTTTCCCTTTACCAAAAAGGGCTACCGCGTGGCATCCCCCGCAAGGGAGCTTTACAACGGCAGACCTCTGCGCGCCCAGCTGGCGATCCCGCCCGGCGCGAACATTCAACTGGTGGGGGAGATGCCTTGCCAGCTGCTTTACAGCTATCAGGTGCGCCCGCTTTCCGCGGTGAAGCATAATTTTAGACCCACCACCTTCGGGCTGCCCATTCGCAACACCACGATTTTCTCGGATTGGCACGCGCCCGAGGAGCAGGACCCCACCGCCCGCCCCTGGTCGATCCTGGCGGCACCCGAGGGGGATTCCTGCAAGGGAAAATTCAGCACGTCGCAGTTTTCTATTGCCAATTTGGAGTTCCGCGTGCCTATGGATACGGGTAAGATGTACCCCACCCAGTCGGCAGTTAATCTGCAGAACGTCAGCCGTGTGCACGTGTGCGACAGCCAGTTTTGCCTGGGGGAAAACGTAGGGGACACGGTGCTGGAAAAGGAGCTGCAGCCGAACCCCTGCCACACGGCGGGGCTGATCACCTCGGGGGATCAGAACGACGATAACGTGCTGCGCAACGTGGCGGTGCAGGGCTTTCGCTACGGGCTTGTCTGCGGCGAGCACGTGGTGGCGGATTATCTGTATATCCACAACTGCGAGGAGGGGATCACCTTCCACGATTGCAGCCACCTTTCGGTGATCGGTCACGTGGTGGCGCAGCACAACGCGGTCATTCTCTCCACCGCCGATGTGGCGCTGTTCGGTATGCCCAAGGGACCTTGTAACGTGAAGGTGGACACCCTGAATTTTGAGTGCGGCACGGGTTTGAAGCCTGCCGTCAGCCAGCTGCGCTACGGCGTGAAGGACACGGAAAACCGCCTACGCGGCACCCTTTGCTGGCACAAGCCCTGGGGCGTACAGGAGTTCCCCGTGCAGGGTGCGGCGCATTTTAAGATCACCCATTTCGGGGAGGAATAACAAAAAAGGACGACACGTGTCGTCCTTTTTTTATCAGACAAGCTCCTCCACGCCAACGCCGAACACCGTGGCAAAGGCCTTCAGCTCGATGTCGGTCACAAATCGCTTGCCGCATTCGATCCGCTGGATCGCGTTCTTGTCAACGTCGATGCCGATCAGCTGCATTTTATCCGCAAGCGCTCTTTGAGAGAGCTTGGAGGGGTGACTTAACCGCAACGCGCGGATCTTCTCGCCGCACAAATTGTTCTTGCCTTCGTTTTTGTTTTTGAACATATTCTTACCCTCGCTTTGACATTCAGTGATTGACAAAATCATTATAATGTGCTACAATACAACAAATGACACGCGGTGAATGTCAAACGGATTTTTATATGTATGGGAGGCGTAAGACGGTGAGCAGGGCGATCGGTATTATTAAGGTAATAGACAGCTTGGGCAGGATCGTGATACCAAAGGAGATGCGGGAGCGCCTGTCCTTGGGGCGCGAGGTCGAGTTGGTGCTGACCGACGAGGGGATATTGATCCGCGATCCGAGGTCGGGCGCAGCAAAGGAGAAGGAAACGGAGGATATGTAAAAAAGACGACACGTGTCGCCTTTTCTGTGTGTATCGGGGGCGGTGAGAGCTTTCCGTATCCTGCCTTCCCCTTTATTTTCCGAAAGATTTTCCTGTTTCCATTGACATCGGGGGGCGGTTTTGATACAATGGTGGTAACGAAAAAACAAGCTGCTAAGGAGGCTTCTTTATGAAAAATCTGCCTATCAGCTGCGCCACCAACCTTTGCCCCAGAGCAGAGGGTCAGGATGCGGCCGGCTACGTACACGATCTCATCCGCTTTCATCGCGAGCACGGCTTTGCCACTGCCGATTTCGGCATCACCATGCTGGATCTTTCCTCCGCGGAGGGCTGGAAGCCCCAGGTGGAGCAGATCATGACCGATGCCACCGAGCAGGGCTTTAGCTTTTACATGGGTCACCTGCCCTTTATGGGTGGTATCTCCAAGAGCGAGGAGGTCATGACCACCTTCAAGGAAAAGGTGCACAACGGTATCGATGCGGCGGCGGCGCTTGGCATTCAATACGCGATCATGCATCCCAATGCGGCCAACTTCCCCCTGGTCAAATACGACCACGACGAGCAGCGCGCCGTTACGCTGGAGCTGCTTTCCCCCTTTGTGGAGCACGCAAATCGCGTAGGGGTGAATATAGTGGTGGAGAATATGCGCGTGGTATCGGGCAAAATGCAGTGTCACCGCTATTGTATGACCGCCGAGGAGCTTTGCGATCTGGCTGATACCTTAGGCGTCGGCGTTTGCTGGGATTTCGGTCACGCACACCTCAGCGGACTGAAGCAGTCCAAGGCGCTGGAGTACGTAGGCAAGCGACTGAAGGCGGTGCACGTCAACGACAACGGCGGCATTGAGGACGATCACGTGCCTCCCTTCTTTGGCAGCGTGAACTGGAAGGATGCCATGCACGGCCTGGCGCTGACCGGCTTTGAGGGCCCCTTCAATTTCGAGCTGAACCTTGGCCGCGTGCCCGCCGCTATGCGCGGCGATTTCGCGGACTACCTGGTCAAGATCGCAAACGAGCTGATGAGCTATATTGAGTAAATCCAAAAAGGAGCAGCCACTTTCGTGGCTGCTCCTTTTTTGTTTAGTAGCAAAACGGTATGCGTTTTACGCCTTTTCTGCGGTCAGACCGTAGAAAAGGGGCAGGTAGCCGTTGCCGCTGTTTTGCATGACCAGAGATCTAACGGTCTTGGCGGGATCGGTGGGGATATAGCGCGCGTTGACCACGTAATGCTCCCAGGCCATCTCGTGGCGGAAGCGCATAGCGCGGTGGCTGCTTGCGGCATAGGGCTCGATACGGGAGGGGCCGTGGAGGCCTGTGGCGGTGGTGAAGTCCTCGCCGTTTCTCATCACGTGGCACTCGGTGCTGCCGTCGGTGTATTCCACCGTATAGGTGGCGACCTCCTCGCCGTACTCGCCCTCGATGGGATAGCCCTTGGGCATGGAGACGTTACCGATGACCCAAAGACCCTTGGCGGTCATATTCACGGGCACCGACAGGCTGTCCGCGATCACGTAGGGGGTCTTTTCCAACATGGTGGGCAGCTCGCCGATGGCGCCGACCTCCTCGTTCAGCACAGGGCCGCAATACATCTTGCGGTTGCCCTTGTTCACGTGGTGGAAGCGGGCGATCGGCACCTTGGCGGCGGCGATCATCTGCTCCCAGGCGGCGGTGCGCTTTTCGGTGTCCATAAGGGCGGAAACCGATACCGTTTGGTAGCTTTTTGCGGAAAGGTCCACGGGCAGCGTGGCGATCTTCAGCTCCCAGGCGGGGTCGGGCTCGGGGTTGTAGAGCTGCTGGAAGGCGGTGCGGAAGATGTCGTAATCGGGCAGCGGATTGCGCTCCGCATCCACCAATGCCTCGCGCAGCACGCCGTTGGTGCAGGCGGGGGCGGTGCGGTCAAACTCGTACATCTCGGACCAGAACCAGTAGGTGGCACCTGCTAGCACGGGCTGATCGTCGGGGTTCTTCCAGTACTTGATCATGGTCTCGATGAACCAGCGGAAGTTCTGAGGGTTGTCGTGGCAGTAGTAACCGCCCCACTCGGTAAAGAGCAGGGGCATTTCGGTCAGCTCCTCAATGCTCTTGATGATGCGCTTGGGGGTGCTGTCATAGGGGTGCATGGTGTAAAAATCGAAGCCGCAGATGGGGAAGTTCTCCTTGGTCATCTCAATGCTCATGCAGTTGGCGCCCGATACCATATGATAGGGGTCGTTCTCGCGGCAAACGCGCGCGGAGTTCTTCAGATAATCCAGAGTGAAGATGCACTCGTTGAAGGAGAGCCAGAAGGCGATGGAGACGTGGTTGCGGTCGCGCAGCACCGTGCGGCGCATGACCTCCAGAGCATCGTCACAGAGCTGCTGATTGTTCATATCCGACCACCAGAGTCCGGGCTCCTCGGAAACCAGCAGACCCAGCTCGTCGGCCAGCTCGATGATGCGCTTGTGGTGGGGGTAATGGACCAGGCGCACGTAGTTGATGCCCGCGTTTTTGATCATGGTCAGGTCGCGGCGCATCTGCTCCTCGGTCATGGTGTGGCCCTGCTCGCCCCAGATATCGTGGCGGTTGATGCCAAGCAGGAAGGTGGGGGTGCCGTTCAGGCAGAAGCGCTTGCCGACCAGCTTGAAATCCTTGAAGCCTACCTTGATCTCGCCGCCGTCGCTGATTTTTCTGCCGTCGTAAACGGTATAGGAAAGGGTATAGAGATAGGGGGTATCGGTGGACCAGAGCTTGGGTTTTTTGACGGTGAAGGAAAGCTTGCCGTCCGTTGCCTTCGCCTCGGCGACCTTGTTGCCCTCGGCATCGGTGAGGGTTGCCGTGATCCTGCCCTCGCCGCCCTCGGTCTCAACCGCAAAGCTGCAATCTGCAGCGGTGTAATCCCCGTTCAGCTCGGCGTGCCAAAGGGTGCTTTTCACATACCGTTTGCCGGTATATTCCATATAGACGTCACGGATGATGCCGCCGTAGTTCTCCCAGCCCTCGGAGGGACCGAATATGGGGTCGATATCCGAGATCTCCACCGAGAGGACGTTCTCCTCCTGCAGGATGTCGGTCACGTCGTAGCGGTACTCGGAGTAGGCGAGCATCTCGCCAAGATATTGGCCGTTCAGGGTGACCTTGGCGGCATAGGTAATGCCGTCAAACACCAGAAAGGCACGAGGGGCACCCGGATGCTCGATGGGCGAAAAACGCAACACGCATTCGCTTTTTCCCACCGGGAGGGTGGAAAAGGGAACCTTTTTGCGGGTGAACGCGCCTTTTCCCACGCGATAATCCCACCAGCCGTTCAGAGATTGAGTCAGTAGCATGATCTTGCTCCTTTTTGTTTTGATCGTGATATTTTATGCCGAGAATAAAAAAGATTTTCGAATTGGGATTTATAGGGTAGTTCGTTATTGCTTGGTGACTACTCTCCCACCGCAAGCGGTCCCCCCTCCCTCACAAGGGAGGGCTGCCAAAGACGTCAGCTTCAACAACAGCCGGTGAAAATCACGTTTTATGTACCATTATCCGTCTGTTGTCGCGTGCTTCAAATCTGTGAGCCTTCCCTTGTAAGGGAAGGTGGCACCGAGCGAAGCTCACCTTTGGTGAGGTTAAGCGAGGTGACGGAAGAGTAGTTACTACATCAAAAGCAACTTCCGATAAATCAAAATTTATCTTTAGAAAACGCCTTGTAATGCGCCATGATGCGGGCGAAGCAGGGGTGATCTGCGGGCACGCCGCCGATCTCGGTGAGAATGGTGGCAGCATCCTTTTCCGCCTTGATGGCACGCCACTTGTCCTCGCCGTCGTTATCGTAGCAGAGCATGGCGGCGGCGGTCATCTCCAGCACCGAGGTGTCCTCGCCATAGCGATGCAGCAGCAGCATCGGGCCGATCACGCGCTCGTTCGCGCCCAGCTTGCGCTGGGGCTCACGGGCGTTTCTGGCCACCGTATCCACAATGGTGCGGTCGGTAAACTTCACCTTGGAGAGGGCGGCGAACTCTGCCTGATCCTTTTCCTCATAGCCGAACTCCTTGCAAAGCGCCTTGTTGGTGGCGGCGTAGTTGCGGTCAAGCAGCTCCAGGATCTCCGGATCGTTGGCGGCCTCGCCGTAATCGGTGTAGCCTCGCAGCCAGCCCAGATATGCGATCACGCAGCTGGCGGCGTTGTAGGTGAACAGCTTGCGGGTGAGGAAGTTGCCGAACTCCCCGACGGGGCGGATGCCCTTGACGTCGGGGGTATAGCCCTCCAGCAGATCCGCGTCGCATTGGAGATAGGGATAATTCTCGGAGGAGATGTTCAGCCCGTCCTTTTCAATGGTGGTGCAGAAAACGGTGGACTCGCTGACCGACACGTTCTCCATACCGATGGCCTCCTTCAACACCTTGGCGGGCTTGGAGGAGTTTTCGGCGGTGATGACATAGTAGTGCTTTGCGGGGTCAAGACGGGTCTTCAGTGCCGCGCCCACGTCGGGCAGGTTGGGGCCGCAGACCGAGACCAGGATCAGCTCGTCCTCGATCTTCTGCACGTTATCCCACGTGCGGGCGGTGTAATTGCCGACGGCAAAATCCGCGCGCTTGCCACCGAAAAAGCTGATACGGAACTGCTTTTTTGCGTTCAGCTCGGCAACCAGGGCCGCGTCCCTGTCAATAAAACGGATCTCCTTTTCGCTCTCGGCCAGCAGTCTGCCGATAAATCCTCTGCCGGTCTTGCCGGCACCGATCACAGTGATGCTCATTTGATATAGCCCATTCCTTTCAGCATTTCGATCTTTTCCTTTACCAGCATGGCAAGGTCGCCCTTGGGATCCAGCTTGCAGACGTTTTCCAGAATATAGTCGATGCCGCACTCGTTGCGCAATCTGCCAAGCTCCACGGCGAACTCGTCACCGGGGGAGACGTAATGGATGGCGGCGGCAATGGCGGTGGCCAGATTCTCGGGCTTGATGCCAAAGCTCTCCACCAGTCGCGCCGAGCCGACCAGACGGTCGTCGGGACCCAGCTTGCGCAGGGGATCGCGTGCATTGCGCTCGATGAAGTCCACGATGGTGTAGTCCTGCAGCTTGCGCTTGGAGGTGAGGGTAAAGGCCAGCTGCTCGTCCAACGGGAAATTGTGCTTTGCCGAGAGGGCGCGCGCAGTCTCGCTGTAAACGCCGTCCAGGATCTTCAGGATCCACTCGTCGTGGGCGGCATCGGCGATCTTCTCATAGCCAAGCAGGCCGCCGAGATAGGAGACGGTGCCGTTGGCGGCGTTGTAGGTGTAGAATTTGCGCTCCAGGAAGCCGGTGAACTCGGCGATCAGCTTCAGCCCCTGGATGGGGGGCAGCTCCCCCTTCAGACGGGAGGCGTCCACGGGCAGCTCCCAGAAGTTCTGCACGTTTACGATGAGGGGGTCCTTTTTCAGCAGCTCGGCGTCCGACTCGATGGCGGAGCGCATGATCACCGCCTCGGTGATGCCCACGTTTTCCTCAAAATAGGGGCGCGCCTCCTCGCTGATCGCGGCGGCAATGCCGTCCCGGAGGATGTCGGCGGGCTTTTTCCAGTTTTCGCAGGTGACAAAGTTCAGTTTGCCGCCCTTCTTGGCCTTTTTCTCAATGCCGGCGGTGAGGAAGGGAACGATGTCACCGAGATTCTTGCCGCCTACCGCGTTGAACACGGCATCCGCCTCGGCGATGGCCTCGGCGATCTCCTCCTTCTGGTCAAACTTCAGCGCCTTGGCACCCTTCACCACACAGTTCTTCTCGGGGGCGCCCAGAATGTTCACGGTGTACTGGCCCCGTTCGTTGATCAGGTCTGCCAGGGCATCCGCCTTTTCCACAAAGGTGAAGGGAATGTCGGAAAGGTAGAGCAGATGACCGATAAATCCGCGGGCGATCTTACCAGCGCCAAAAATAACGCAACGCATCTTTCAAATCTCCTTTAACTGTTCAAATTGCGGCTTCAGAGCCGTGTAAAGCTGTTCGTAGATAGCAAAGCGGGCAAGCAGCTTATTCCGCCATGCGGGGAGCGGCTCATGCACCGTTTTCCTGCGCACGCAGGCCTCGGTAGCTGCCGCAAGATCCGCAAAAACGCCGATGCCGCAGCCTGCCAGTATAGCGGCGCCCAGAGCGGAGGTGTCGCTTTCCTCCAGGGTCACAAAGCGGCGATCAAAGAGGGTCGCCTTGATGCTGCAAAGCAGCGGGTCCTTGGCGGCACCGCCGCCAAGCAGGATGTCCCCCTCGGGCAGGCTGCCCAGATGTCTTGCAATGTGGTAGATGCTGAACGCTACCCCCTCCAGCACCGCATAGGACATCTGCGCCTTGGTGCAGTCCTTGCCGATGCCGAAGAATACGCCCCGTGCGTGGGGGTCAAAGATGGGGGCGCGCTCGCCGTTTAAATAAGGTAGGAAAATGGGAGGATCGGCGGCGAGGTGATCTCCGAGCGCCCCCTGCTCCGCGCCAAGCTCCCGTATGCCGAAGGCAAGGGAGGTGCCACTGGAGGCGGTGCCGCCGTAATGAACGAAGCCTGTGAGAAATCTGCCCGAAACCATACCCGTTTCGGGGGTAAATGTGTTTTCAACGGTGCCGAAATGCTCGCTGGTGCCGGTGATATCGAATACCGCCGCAAGGGAAGGAACGCCCATGCCCACAAGCCCTGCAAAGAAATCGTTGAGGCCAAGCACCACGGGAGTGCCTGCGGGCAAGCCCGTCTCGGCGGCGGCCTGCTCGGTGACATAACCGCCCACATCGGCGGCATCAAAGAGCGGGGGCAGCCAAGAGATGTCCAGCCCCAGCGCATCCGGGAGCGCCTTGCTGTAGCAGCGCCTTTCGGGGTGGGCCAGGCCGCGCCAGGTCCAGACGTCGGTTTTCCGCAGACCCGTCAGATAGGTAAAGATCAGATCCTTTGGCTGACAGACACGCTCCACCCTTTCGAAATGCTCCTTGATGTAAAGCAGCCTCGGCAGGGGATAGGAGGTGATGGCAGGGTGGGGCATACCGATCTCGGAGAGGAAGGTATCTGCCGAAAACGCGCCCCGTATACGGGGTAATTCCTCCTTGCCCGCAGGATCGCTCCAGGTGATCACGTCCCTGCCGTTCACCACATAGGTGCCGGTCTGCGAGGAGAGGCTGACGGCGGCGACTGCTGTAAGATCCAGCATACGCAGTGCCGTTTTCATAGCGTGCAGCCATCCCGAGGGCGAGATCTCGTCGTATGTGGCCTTGGCCTTTTCGATCCGTCCGTCACCGTGACGGAGCAGGACCTTGATAGAGGAGGTGCCAAGGTCAATGCCAAGCAGCGCCTTACTCATTGGTAAAGATGGCTTTCACAAAGCCGACGGGGCGACGGCGTGCCATCTCCAGACCCGTTGCAAATTCCTCGCGGGAGATCCGCGCGGAGATGAAGGGGGTCAGATCCACCTTGCCCTCTGCCATCAGCTTCAGGGCGGTGGCGTGCTGATTCCAGTTGTTGCCCGCACCCACCACGCGCAGGTTATTGATATGGATGTCGTCCATGCGGATGCTCATCTGCTTGCCTCTGCCGTAGCCCGCCAGCGCCACGGTGCCGCCCTTGCGGGTCATCTTCAGAGAATTCTGGATGCATTCCTCAATGCCTGTAGCGTCGATCACCAGATCCGCGCCCTCGGGGAAGATGCGCGCGATCTCGGTCATCACGTCCTGCTCGCGGCTGGCGATCACGTGATCCGCACCCATTTGCCGGGCGATCTCCAGACGGGCAGTGGTGGTGGCGATCACCACCGTTTCGCCAAGCCCCATAGCCTTGGCGGCAGCCAGCATACAAAGTCCGATGGAGCCTGCGCCGTAGATGACCAGGGACTGACCGAAGGCGGCATCCGCCTTTTTCAGAGTGCCCAGGGCCACGCCGAGGGGCTCGCAAAGGGCGGCGTTTTCAAAGGGAACGTGGTCCGGCTTTTCGCAAAGTCCGTATACGGGTGCGAGAAAATACTCTCCGTAGGCGCCGTCACGGCGGAAGCCGATCTCCTCAAACTGCTTGCAGTAGCGCCAGTTGCCGCTGCGGCAGGCGGGGCATTTGAGGCAGACCACGTCGCTGCTGCCGATGACGGACTTGCCGACCCAGCTCTCATCGGCAGGGTCGCCCACGGCATCCACGATGCCGCTCCACTCGTGACCGGGGATCAGCGGATAGTTTGCGGGGATGTTGCCGTCAATGACCTCCAGATCGGTGGCGCAGATGGCGGCTGCCATCACCTTGATGCGCGCAAAGCCTGCGGGAGGGGTGGGGAGGGGTCGCTCGCAAAGGGCGACCTCGCCCGGCTTTTTCACAACAACTGCTTTCATGTCGTTCTCCTTTTTATATAGGGATTTTTTATACCGTTTGGGGGTCAATCAAAGGAAAGGGTGACCCGCTCGGCAGCGAGCAGGGCGGCGCCCACCGCCGCCTTTTCCACGTTGCACACGCGGATGCGCAGCTGCTTTTCGGGGGCGAGCCGCGCGGCGGTCTCGGTAAGGGTGTCTAAAAAGAGGGGCGCGTGGCGCATCAGCTTGCCGCAAAGCAGCAGCTCCTCCACGGCAAAGAGCTGCGCGATGTTGGCGACCGAGGTCGCCAGCTGCACCGCCATTTTTTCAAAGTGGCAAAGGGCGTTTTTTTCGCCCCGTTCGGCGGCCTTTACCAGCTCCCCAAAGGGCATATCCGCCCGACGCTCCAGCCCGGGGATGGTCACAAGGGCATCCAGCCGCTCCCCCGTGTCGGTGACGGTGTAGCCCAGCTCAAAGGCGCCAAAGCGGTGGAAGATCTTGCCGTTCAGCATGACCGCCATGCCGATGCCGCTGTCCAGACGGAGCAGCACCGCATCCCGCAGCTCCTCCTCCGCCGTGGCGGCATAGAGGATGCAGTCGGGGTCATGCTCCAGAAAAACGGGCAGGGAAAAGCGCTCGGAGAGCATATCCGCCAGCGGCACGTCCTGCCAGCCGTCCGCAGGGAAGGCGGCGGCGAGGCCCGCCTTGGCATCCACCGCGCCCTGCATGGCAATGCCGATGGCCAGCACCCGTTTATCGGCAACGGCGGCGAGCAATTCCTCGATCATTTTGCCGATCTCCCCGATCCACGCTTCCTTGTCGGTGGCGGAGACCTCCTTTTGGGCAAAGAAGCGCTCCTTGCCCGCAAGATCGGTGACCACACCCCAAAGACCGGAGCGGTTCACGTCCAGCCCCAGCAGAAAGTGATCCTCGTCGTTGACGGCAAGGGCGATGGGCGTTCTGCCCGCACCCGCAATGCCGTCCGCCTTGACTTCCTTTATATATCCCTTTTGCAAAAGCAGGGCGGTGGCGCCGGATACCGCGCCCCAGCTGATGTCGGTGGCGCTTTCGATCTGTCGCCTGGTCAGGGGCCCCGCCGCGCGGATCAGTCGGAACACGTGGTTCAGATTCAGATCCCGCATATCCTGTTGGTTCAAATATTTTTTCATCTTTTTCACGCTCGCTATTGACATTTGTAACGCTTGATGATACAATTATATCACCGCGTGATATAATTGTCAACGGGGGGAGGAAAAAATTATGAAAAAAAGAGTTTTGGAGACCGCTCTTGCCAAGGGGCAGGTCGCGCTGTATTATCTGGGTCAGGTCGGCTTTCTTGTCAAGTGGCAGGAGAAGTATCTGCTGATTGACGGCTATCTTTCGGATTACGTAGATAAAAACTGCTGCTCCGAGCTGGTGCATTGGGTGCGTAAATATCCTGCGCCCATCAAGGCGGAGGAGCTGGATTTTGTGGATTACGTGCTTTGCACCCATACCCATTATGACCATGCCGATCCGGAAACGCTTGCCATCCTTGCCCGTGTGAACAGCAAGGCAAAATATATCGTTTCTGCGGCGAATGTGGACACGATTTCCGCATACGGTATCAAAAAATGCGACATTTTGGGTCTTTGCACAGACAAGGAGACGGTGCTGGAGGAGGGCATTGCGGTGACGGCGATCCCTGCCGCCCACGAGGTGTTCCACAGAGATGAGAACGGAGATTATGCCGAGGTCGGCTTCCGCATCTCGCTTGGTGACGTGACGCTGTTCCATGCGGGTGACGGCTGCCCCTATACGGGACTTGCGGAGCGACTGACGGGCTGCGACGTGCTGATGCTGCCCATCAACGGCAGAGACTATTACCGCACGGTGGTCTGCGACATCATCGGCTGCTTTGACAGTCGCGAGGCGGTGCTGCTTGCCGGGGAGGTGGGCGCGAAGCTGCTGATCCCCACTCATTTCGATCTTTACGATTGCAACGGCGTGAACCCCGCCCACTTCGTGGACGTGCTGAAAACGACGAATCCCGATCAGAGCTTCCATATCTTTGCCCCCGGCGAGCGTTACATTTTTGCAAAATAACAAACGGCGGCGACCCTGCACAGGGTCGCCGCATTTTTTTTGCTTGGGATCTGCCGCCTCCCGTGTGAAAGTTTTGGTCAAGCTTTTTCAAAAGCTTGCGGGTTCGGGCAGCGCCCGCAAAACGGCGTTTTCTTTTGCGAGCTTTTCTTTTGCGCCTCTATCAGCCAAAAGAAAAGCGACTGTGGAGCTTGCAGGCTGTTGGGGACGCGGGGGGATCCCGCCCCTACGGGTTGGTGCGAACATGGTGCGAAGCCGCATGACCAGTCGGGGATCGCGGGCGGTCAATGACCGCCCCTACAGGTAGCCGCGGGGTGCGGTGCGACGTTGACAGAAACCGAACTCCTTCCGTCGCCTTCGGCGCCACCTCCCTCAAACACCGTTTCTGCGAAACGGGAGGGAGGCTTTTGAATAGCTTGGTGCCAAATAAAATGGGCAAAGTAGCTAACATTAAGCCTCCCTCTTGCGCATAGCGCAATATTGAGGGAGGTGGCATTTCCGCAAGGAAATGACGGAGGGAGTTGAAGCGAACATGCACAAAGCCACAGGGTGCGGTGCGAAAGACACAGCATGACTACTCTCCCACCGCAAGCGGTCCCCCCTCCCTCACAAGGGAGGGCTTAAGTTTGCGCGAACATGGTGCAAAGTCGTGAGACAAGAAACAATCCCCCACCGCTGCGCGGAGCCCCCTTTGCACAAGGGGGCCTTGCAGAAAAATAGCCGCGAGGTTGGTCGGGGATCGCGGGCGGTCAATGACCGCCCCTACAGGGTAGCCGCGTTGTGCGGTGCGAGGGGCGTAGGAGGAACTACTCTCCCACCGCAAGCGGTCCCCCCTCCCTCGCAAGGGAGGGCTTAAGTTTGCGCGAGCGTGATGCAAAGCCGCATTGCGGGGCGGTTGTCGGCGTGTGGAAAGCGCAAAAAAATTCGCACAAAGTGAGCGGCGAAAAAAGTCAAAAATAGGGCGGATTGCCACTTGACAACCGGGCATAACTATAGTAAAATATATAAGATAATATGACGTGCACACGCACGTATCTGAATAAGGAGGTCAAAACGATGAAGCAGATCGACAAGGTACGCATGATGGATACCACTCCCGTTTCGGCGATCGGGTCTTTTCCGCTTTCCTCTCTTTTTTCCAAAGTTGACCTTGGTGTTGAAGACGATGATCGTTATACCGTTTTTCCCGGTTTTTGCGATGTGCATGTGCATTTTCGTGAGCCGGGTTTTTCTTATAAAGAGACGGTGGAGACCGGCAGCCGCGCGGCGGCACGGGGCGGTTATACCGCGGTCTGCACCATGGCAAACCTGAATCCCGTGCCCGACAGCGTGGAAAATCTCGCCGTTCAGCTGCGGCTGATCGAGGATCAGGCCTGTATCCACGTGTACCCCTACGGCGCTATCACCGTGGGCGAGAAGGGAGAGACCTTAGCCGACCTTGCGGGCATGGCAAAGGACGTGGCGGGCTTTTCGGATGACGGCAGGGGCGTGCAGAGCGAGGATATGATGCGCGCAGCCATGCTGAAGGCCAAGGAGCTCGGCAAGGTGATCGTTGCCCATTGCGAGGTCAACGACCTACTGCACGGCGGCTATATCCACGACGGTAACTACGCAAAGGCACACGGTCACAGGGGCATCTGCTCCGAGAGCGAATACGCCCAGGTGGCAAGAGACCTCAAATTGGTGGAGGAGATCGGCTGCGCCTATCACGTCTGCCACATTTCCGCAAAGGAAACGGTGGCGCTGATCCGTGATGCCAAGGCGAGAGGGGTGAACGTGACCTGCGAGACGGGTCCCCACTATCTGGTCATGGACGACAGCGACCTGCAGGAGCACGGGCGCTTTAAGATGAACCCGCCCTTGCGGGATGCATCGGATAGGGAAGCGTTGGTGGAGGGCCTCATTGACGGCACCATCGACTGCATCGCCACCGACCACGCGCCCCACAGCGCCGAGGAGAAATCCAAGGGGCTGGCAGGCAGCGCCTTCGGTGTGGTGGGTCTGGAGACCGCCTTCCCGGTGCTGTACACCTATCTGGTGAAAACGGGGAAGGTCAGTATGGAGCGTATCGTCGATGCCCTGGCGGTGGCACCGCGCAAGCGGTTCGGCATCCCCTTTGGCAACGAGTTTTCGATCTGGGATCTGAGCGCCTGCGAGACGGTAGACCCCGACAGGTTCCTTTCCAAGGGACGCGCGACCCCCTTTGAGGGACATGAGCTTTACGGTAAAAACATTCTGACGGTGTGCGACGGCAACGTGGTATACCGCGCAGACAACTGATATACAGAGGAGGAAGAAGAAAATGGCAAAAAGAACAGACTTGAAGAAGATCCTGATCATCGGCTCCGGCCCTATCGTGATCGGACAGGCGGCAGAGTTTGACTATGCGGGCACCCAGGCGTGCCTTGCGCTGAAGGAGGAGGGCTATGAGGTCGTCCTTTGCAACTCCAACCCCGCTACCATCATGACCGACACCACCATTGCGGATAAGGTCTATATGGAGCCCCTGACCCTGGAATATATCGCCAAGATCCTGCGCATGGAGCGTCCCGACGCCATCGTGCCCGGCATTGGCGGTCAGACCGGCCTCAACCTGGCGATGCAGCTGGAGAAGAAGGGCGTTCTGAAGGAGTGCGGCGTGGAGCTGCTGGGCACCAGCTCGGAGTCCATCGAGCGCGCAGAGGACCGCGAGCTGTTCAAGGAGCTCTGCCAGTCCATCGGTGAGCCGGTCATCCCCTCTGAGATCACCTATTCCCTGGAGGAGGCCAAGGCGGCAGCCGCACGCATCGGCTACCCCGTGGTGCTTCGCCCCGCCTTTACCCTGGGTGGCACCGGCGGCGGCTTTGCCTACAACGAGCAGGAGCTTGTTGACGTGGGCACCAATGCCTTCAAGCTTTCCCCCGTGCATCAAGTGCTGATCGAGAAGTCGGTCAAGGGCTATAAGGAGATCGAGTTCGAGGTCATGCGCGACAGCAATGACCACGCCATCACCATCTGCGGTATGGAGAATATCGACCCCGTTGGCGTGCATACCGGTGACTCTATCGTGGTTGCGCCCATCCTGACCCTCTCGGATAAAGAGAAGAAGATGCTGAACGACTCCGCCATCAAGATCATCCGCGAGCTGAAGATCTCGGGCGGCTGTAACGTGCAGTTTGCCCTGCATCCCACCTCGGGTGAGTACTACCTCATCGAGGTCAACCCCCGCGTTTCCCGCTCCTCCGCCCTGGCCTCCAAGGCATCCGGCTACCCCATTGCCCGCGTGACCGCCAAGATCGCCGTGGGTATGGCACTGGAGGAGATCAAGATCGCCAACACCAACGCTGCCTTTGAGCCGGAGCTGGACTACGTGATCTCCAAGTTCCCCCGCTTCCCCTTTGACAAGTTCACCTCCGCCTCCAACCTGCTGGGCACCCAGATGAAGGCCACCGGCGAGATCATGGGCATCGGCTCCACGCTGGAGGAGTCGCTCCTCAAGGGCGTGCGCTCTCTGGAGATCGGCGTGAACCACATCTACCACGCCAAATTTGACAACATGAATAAAGAGGAGCTGCTTGCCTACGTGCGGGCGTTCCACTCGGATAACATCTTCGCCATTGCGGAGCTGATCTACCACGGCGCCTCCATTGACGAGATCCACGAGGCTACCCAGATCACCGCTTACTTCCTGGAGGCGATCAAGCGCATCGTGGATATGGAGGAGGCTCTCCGTGCAAAGGTCTTTGATCTTGATACCCTGAAGGCTGCCAAGGTCATGGGCTTCTCCGACAAGTACGTGGCAAGACTGTGGAAGTGCACCGAGATGGACGTGTACAACTTCCGTCTGGAAAAGAAGCTGATCCCCGCCTTCCGCATGGTGGATACCTGCCATACGGGTGCGTATATTCCTTACTTCTACTCCTCCTATACCGGCGAGAACACCTCGGTGCTCACCGAGAAGGAGAAGATCGTGGTGCTGGGCGCGGGTCCCATCCGTATCGGCCAGGGCGTGGAGTTCGACTACTCCACCGTACACGCGGTACAGACCATCAAGCGCGCCGGCTACGAGGCCATCATCATCAACAACAACCCCGAGACGGTCTCCACCGACTACACCACCGCGGACAAGCTCTACTTTGAGCCTCTTACCCCCGAGGACGTGATGAACATTCTCAACTTCGAGAAGCCCATCGGCGTGGTGGCCTCCCTCGGCGGTCAGACCGCCATCAATCTGGCACAGCCTCTGATGGATCGCGGCGTCAAGATCATCGGCACCGACTGCGCCGCCATTGATAAGGCAGAGAACCGTGACGCCTTTGAAAAGCTGCTGACCGATCTGAAGATCCCCCAGCCCAAGGGCCATGCGGTGACCAAGATCGAGGATGGCATCAAGGCAGCCGCCTCCATCGGCTACCCCGTGCTGGTGCGCCCCTCCTTCGTGCTGGGGTAGCCGATG
>SVQY01000042.1 GCA_015065135.1 Oscillospiraceae bacterium | reverse complement strand
ATAATGGATGCAACACCTGTCGGGAAAGCTATTGGTCATCCGTAGTAGATCCCTGCGGTCACAGCTTCGCTGTTCCCTTGGTTTTGCTCGCTCGGGCAAAGCCCTCGACCCGCAAAACTTCGGTTCCAAGTTTTGGCGGTTTTGCGCAGCAAAATGGAGCCCCATTGGGCGACAAGGCAAACTTGAACTGCTTGCCACAGGCAAGCTGGCTCAGAGATGACATATAGGGGCCAAGTTTGGCGATATGTTTGCAAGCAAACGCGATATACCTCGCGACTTGCTTTGCAAGCGGTGCTCGGTGCGATATATTGCCGCGGCTTGCTTTGCAAGCGCGCGCCAATACGATATGATATAAATCCCTCGCGCCCCACAGGGCATATCGCTTGCCGAAGGCAAATATCGTTCCCAAAGGGAATATCGCAAATCCCACAAGGGATTTATATCGCTGCGTGTTCTCCTTGACGGAGAACACGCTAATGGCCCCCTTTTGCATAAAAAAGCCCCGTAACGGGTAGAATAATCATAACTTTTTCCGTATGGAGGTTAGGATGAAGGCGATCATCAAAAAGATCATTGCAAGAGAGATATTGGATAGCCGCGGCAACCCGACGGTGGAGGCCACCGTGGTACTGGAGGACGGCACGGTAGGGCTGGCGGCGGTGCCGTCGGGGGCCTCCACCGGCAAATTTGAGGCCCACGAAAAGCGGGACGGCGACCCTGCGCGCTATGGCGGCAAGGGCGTGCTGCAGGCGGTGTTTTCGGTCAACCACATCATTGCGCCGGTGCTGATCGGCAGCTCTGCCGGGGAGCAGCGCGAGCTGGATCGGGTGCTTTGCGAGCTGGACGGCACGCCGGATAAGAGCAAGCTGGGTGCCAATGCCCTGCTGGCCGTTTCGATGGCAGCCGCCAGGGCGGCGGCTGCCTACTACCGCCTGCCCCTTTATCGCTATATCGGCGGCGCCTTTGCGCAGCGGATGCCGCTGCCGATGATGAACATCCTCAACGGGGGCGCGCACGCCGGCAATAACGTGGATATGCAGGAATTTATGATCCTGCCCTTGCAGGCCGAGAGCTTTGCCGAGGCGCTGCGGATCGGCAGCGAGGTCTATCACGCGCTGGCGCTTTTGCTGAAGCGCCGCGGGCTTGCCACCACGGTGGGCGACGAGGGCGGCTTTGCGCCCGATCTCCCCTCCGACGAGGCGGCGCTGGAGCTGCTGACCGAGGCCATTCACGCCGCCGGCTATGACGAGGATGCGGTGCGGATCGCGCTGGACGTGGCCGCCAGCGAATGGCAGTCGGCCGAGGGGCGCTATCGCCTGCCCAAGCGCGGTCTGGAGCTGAGCCGTGAGGAGCTGGTGGAGCATCTTTGTCACCTTTGCGACAGCTACCCCATCTACTCGATCGAGGACGGCCTTGGCGAGGATGACACCGAGGGCTGGCAGCTGCTGACCGCGCGACTGGGCAAACGGGTGATGCTGGTGGGAGACGATCTTTTTGTGACGAACACCAAAAGGCTGGCTAACGGTATCGAAAAAGGCATTGCCAACGCCATTCTGATCAAGCCCAATCAGATCGGCACGGTCAGCGAGACGCTATCGGTGATCGAGCTTGCCGGACATGCCGGCTACCGCACCGTGCTTTCACACCGCTCAGGCGAGACCGAGGACACCACCATTGCCGATCTGGCGGTGGGCACCAACACGCCCTTTATCAAATCCGGCGCCCCCTGTCGCTCGGAGCGCGTGGCAAAATACAACCGCCTGCTGCGCATTGAAAGCAGCATCGGCTACACCGATGCCCCCCAGGCGATCCACGCATTCAAGCAGCCGAAAACGCATACCGTTTGAGGGGATATGGGCAAAAAAGGAGCAGGCACGACACGTGCCTGCTCCTTTTTTTACCGCAATGTATCTCCGTAAATGAGAACACTGCCGATGATCTCGATGCGCTCCATCCGCGCCACACGATTGCCCGTGGCATCCACGTAGGTGATCTTGATCCACTCGTCGTCCGCGGCCACCACGTGGCAGCAGATCTCCGGACTGCCGGTGAGATACTCCTCGTCCTCGGTCTTGATGCTGCAGCGCTGCCCCACCAGATCCAGTAGCATATCCGACATAAAATCTCCCCTCCTTGCAAAAAGTATGCGGCGGCGACGCCCGAAACCGGGGCGCGCACCGCCGCATATACAGTTTTTGCACAAAAAGGGGATCTTATACAGCCAAGCTTCAATCTGCCGCCCGGGCATCGTCGCCGGTCTCGCCGTATTGCTCATTCTGCTCGCGCAGCTCCTCGGCGCGGCGGCGGTTCTCGTTCCACTCCATCAGCTTGCCGATGCTGAGCGCGATCGAGACCACAAAGATCAACAGGATCAGGACGCGGATCACCCATTCCAGCGGTGTCGTCCTGCCGTTTGCTTTTCTTTTTGACATATCGCGTCCTTCCTTTCGTTTTGACATCCTTCATTTGCTGCAATCCGTTTGCGGCAAGCGCCAGCTGCGCACGGCAAAGGGCTGCTGACACCGCGGCGCGGCGCTTTGCTTTTCTCTTTTCTACCTGCGGCCACACAAAACGGCGGTACAAGCGGCGCAGCAGCCGCCACGGCAGCAGCAAGAGCGCCCACAAATAGAGCGCGGCTGCGGCGAGACCGTAGGCCAGGTATGCGACCGCCACCGACAGGGTATGCCGCGCCAGCGTGCGGCAGAGCCAAAGCCCCAGCCCCAGCATCACCGGCACCGAGAGGCGCATTGCCCCGTGGTTGAAGCGATAGAGCGTTAAAATAACGCCGACGGCCGCCAGCAGGCAAAGCAGAAGATCGGGCAATATCTGCGCGGCGGCGCTCCATTTTTGCCCCACATCCCCTCTTGCAAAAGGTACTGCGCGGTGCAGAAAAGGCAGCGTTTTCTCATACCGTTGCCGCATATATGGGGGTGGCGTATAGGCACCCAGCAGGATACGGCAGACGGTGAACAGCTCGCAGACGAGCCCCAGCGACACCCCCGACAAAAAGGCCGTCAGCAGCATTTGCAGCTGCAGGTGGGGATCGATCTCCATCAGCCGAAAAAGCCGCGTGCACCCCGTTTTTTGGGCGCACCGTCCTGATAATACAGGGCGTTGATCCGACCGCTCAGCTCCACCGTTCCCTTTTCGGTATCCAGTACGGTAACGTGCAGCTCCTCGCCCTCCAGCGTCATATCGCCGCAGTCGGTGCGCAGCTGAACGGCACGGTCGTCAAAGCTTTCCACGTCGGTCACGCCGGTGACGTGGATATATCCTCTTGCACGCAGGGTCACTCCGTGCTTTTTTGCTTGCTCCAATTCTCTTTCCGCCATATATTCTCCTCCGTTTTTAGTAGAATATATGCGGCAAGAGGTCAATCTATGACTTCGTAAAGCCCGGCAGCATCCGCCTTGCCCACCGTCTCCTTGACAGAGAGCACGCGCACGCGCAGGGTGCGGTTACCGAAGCCCACCTCGATGACGTCGTTTTCCTTGACGTCGTAGGAGGCCTTGGCAGGGCGGCCGTTGACCGTGACGTGGGCGGCATCGCAGGCCTCGTTTGCCACGGTACGCCGTTTGATGATACGGGATACCTTTAAATATTTATCAAGTCTCATAAAAATCCTTTTCGGGTGGTTTGGGGGGCGGTGCGGAACTGCGAAACGGCGCGGAGCGGTCGTTTGGCGTGAAAGTGCCGCAATAGCCGAGAGGTTGGGTGGGGATGCTCAGAGAAAAAGGCGGCGAAGGGATCCCCTTCGCCGCGTTTCTCAACAGGTTTTATTACTGGATCTCGTCCTTCAGGGCCTTGCCTGCGGCAAAAGCGGGAACCTTGCAAGCAGCGATCTCGATGGTCTCGCCGGTTGCGGGGTTCTTACCGGTTCTGGCAGCTCTCTCCTTAACGGAGAAGGTACCAAAGCCAACAAGAGAAACCTTTTCGCCTGCCTTGAGGGCATCCTTAATTGCGTCAACAACTGCGCTAAGAGCTGCATCCGCATCCTTCTTGGACATCTCGGTCTTTGCTACGATAGCATCAATCAATTCAGCTTTGTTCATTTGAAATACATCCTTTCAGTTTTTTGAACGGGGTCGCAGGAAGCAACGATTGCTTCACTGGCTTTATTGTAGCATATCAGCGGCGAAATTGCAAGGGGGAAATTGAAAAAAATGCCAACAAACGTCAATTTTTTGGGATTTTTTTGGCATTTTCCCACAAAACGTCCTTTTCCGCGTCGCTCATAGCGGTCAGATCCTTGCCTGCAGCGGCTGCGGCCTGCTCCACGGCGGAAAAACGGTCGATGAACTTATCGGTGGCACGGGTGAGCGCCAGCTCGGGGTCCACCCCCGCAAGCCGCGCAAGGCTGGCAGCCGAAAGCAGCAGATCGCCGATCTCCTCGGCCAGCGCCTCGGGGCTCCCTGCCCCCAGCGCCTCACGGACCTCCGACAGCTCCTCCGCCACCTTATCTGCCACCGCGGCGGCATCGGGAAAATCCATCATCCTCGCCTTTTTGCCCACCTTGGCGGCGCGCAGCAGCGCCGGGTACTGGCGCGGAATGGCACGGAGCTTATCGGTCACCGTTTCGCGGCTCTTTTCCTCGCTTTTGATGACCTCCCAATTGGAGAGCACCTGATCCGAGGTCTTGGCCACCACGTCGCCGAACACGTGGGGGTGGCGATGGATCATTTTTTGGCAGATGTCGTTTGCCACGTCGTCGAAGCTGCAGCGACCCTGCTCCTCCTCCATACGGGCGTGCATCGCCACCTGCAGCAGCACGTCGCCCAGCTCCTCGCGCAGCAGCGCGGGATCCTCGTTATCAATGGCCTCGATGACCTCATAGGTCTCCTCGATCAGGTCATTGCGGATGCTCTTGTGGGTCTGCTCCATATCCCAGGGGCAGCCGCCGGGCAAGCGCAGCAGCTCTACTATGGTAACCAGATCTCTCGCATCGTATGCCTTTTTTTGCAATATCATCTGCATTTTTTCTTCTCTTGTCATCATTTTCACATCCTATTTTATAAATTGATGGCGCTGCAGCAGCGCACAGAGCCGCTCTCCCATTGGCAGCGCGCAAAGATCCTCGGCGCGCAGCGCCCCCAGCAGGAGGGACAGCGGCAGGAAAAGCGCCACCGTGAAAAGCAGGGGGGGCAGCATCAGCCAGCGCGTGGGGATCGGGCTGCTGCCAAGGGCAAAATAGAGGGCGGCGCCGCCCCCCACCGACAACGCGGCAGCAAGCAGGGTGGCGAACAGCTCCTTGCCCGCGCGCAGCCCCTTGGGCAGCACCGCGGCGAGCAGCATCGCCTGCACCAAAAGCACCACGAGATTGCAGATAAGGGTGCTTTGGGGGGCAGCGGAAATGCCAATATGGGGCAGCAAAATAAACTCGGCGGCCAGCTTTGCCAGCGCGCCGGAAAGGCTTGCCAGCACCGGTGCAAGCGGTCTGCCTGCCGCCTGCAGGGCGGCGCCCGTAAGCGCGATGAGGGCTGCCGGCAGCACCGAGATGGCCAGCTGCACAAGCAGCGGCGCGGCCACCGCGACAGCGGCCTGATCGGTGCCGTAGATCATGGTCAGGATCGGCGCGGCGAACACGCCCAGCCCCAGGGCGGAGGGCACCGCGATCAGCACGGTGAGCCGCATGGCCGAGCGCAGCGCCCGCAGGGCGCTGTGTCGCTCTCCCCTTGTCAGCGCGGCGCTGAGCAGGGGCATCAGGGACATCGTTAAGGGCGCAAGCAGCGATGGCACCAAGTGATAGAGGGGCAGCGCCAGGTTGCCGTAGGCACTATAGACGGCATAGACCGCCGAGGGCGCCATACCCGTTTGCTGTAGCCTGCCCGAAATGAGGGCGGTGTCGATGAGCGATACCAGACTGGGGATCGAGGCGCTGACCGTGATCGGCACCGCCTCGCGCAGCAGCGCCGCGAGCAGCGCGCGCCGCGGCGGCGGCGTGCCCTTTTCCCGATGCCGCAGCAGATGCACCGTGAGCCAGCCCCCCATCAGCAGCGCCGAGAGCAGCAGCCCCAACGTAACGCCAAGGATGGCGAAGGCAGCCACGGCAGGGGCGGCCATGCCTCGCCCCTTTGCAAAAAGCGCCAGCAAAAGCCCTAAGATCAGCTTGGCAAGCGCCTCGATGACCTCACAGAGCGCGGTGGGCAGCATCTGCCCAAGGCCTTGGAAATAGCCCTTCCCCGCCCCTACAAAGGCGGCCAGCAGCAGCGCAGGCGCCACGGCCGCAAGAGCGGGCGCGGCACCCTCCATCGAAAGCAGCCGGGAGAGCTGCGGCGCGGCGAAAAAAAGCAGCGCCGTTCCCCCTGCCCCCAACAGAAGAAAGAGAGAAAGCGCCACACCGAGGATGCGGCGAACGGCGCTGTGCTCTCCCCTTGCCACCGCACGCGACACCTGCAGCGAGAGCGCGGTGGGCAGGCCTGTGGCAAGCAGGACGAACAGCACGGAATAGGCGTGGCCGGCGGCCAGGAAATAGGCCATCCCCTCCACGCCGACGATGGCAATGAGCGGTATCCGGTAAAAAAGCCCCACCACCTTGGTGAGAATGGCGGCCGGCATCAGGGTCACGACACCGCCCATCAGCCTTTTCTGATCGTTTTTCGGTCCTTGCGGCAAGCAGATCACCCTCCCTACGGGAGGTGAGGATCAGAGCCCCCGCTCCCGATAAAACTGTACGATCTGCTCGGCCTGCGCCTTACCGCCGTCACCCTTCAGATATTCATAAGGGTACTTATCGTTGAAAAGTCGCTCGATGACCGACTTTTTGCCCGAGCCTGCCGGTGCATACTGCACCATCTTGCTGACAGCTCCGGCGCCCGCGGCAAAGATGGAATGGACCTCCTCCATCATATAGATATTATAGAGGCATTCGGTGCCGGGCTTGGCAAAGCCCACGTTTTCAAAATTGCCCACCATATTCTTCTGGCGGTACATGTAGTAGGGCTGATAGCCCGCCTCTGCGGCGCGGATCTGGGAATAGTCCACGCATTTGCCGGCATCACCGCCGCGCAGATTATAAACGCGCTTGCCCTCTCGCAATATCTCGGCCGACTTCTTCACACAGAAGGTATGTACGGTGATATTTTCGGGGTCCAGGCGCAGGATGCCGTCATAGGTATCGGCAAAGGAGCGGAAGCTATCGCCGGGCAGGCCGACGATCAGATCGGTATTGATACAATCTATGCCGCTTTGCCGCGCAATATCATAGGCGCGGTAAAAATCCTCTGCCGAGTGGCATCTGCCCACGCCCCGCAGCACCTCGTCACAAAGGGTCTGGGGATTGACGCAGACACGGGTGACGCCAAAGGCCTTGGCAATGGCCATCTTCTCGGCGTCGATGGTATCGGGTCTGCCGCTCTCCAGGGTGTACTCGCGCAGGGCCGAGACGTCGGTGCATTCAGCCACCGTTTGCAGCAGGGTGCGCAGCTGCACGGCATCCAGGATGGTGGGGGTGCCGCCGCCGATATAGACGGTCAGCACGCGCAGGCCCAGCTCGCGGATGGCGGCAAACTTGGTACGGATCTCATCGCAAAGCAGCGCGAGATAGTCGGGAATGAGCGACAGCAGCCGCTTGGAGGTATAGGAAACGAAGGAGCAATAGGAGCAGCGGGTGGGACAGAACGGGATCGAGATATACACGCTGCAATCCCGCTGATCGGGGGTGCCGATGATCTGCTGCTCGTGAATGGCCACGTCGGTGGCCAGCGCCGCCTTTTTGGGGATGACCATATAGTACTGGGTCAGCGCCTTGCGCACCTTGGTCTTGCTGAGGCCGGAATGCAGCAGCTCGGTGGCTACCTTGGAGGGGCGCACACCGGTGAGCATGCCCCAGGAGGGACGGTAATGCATCAGCTCGCCGGTGGCCGACAGAATGGCGTGGCCGATCACGATCTTACGGGCGCGATCCTTGGTGAACTCCCCCGTCAGCACGATCTGACGGGTGGCCTCTGCCTCCTTGCCCTCCGCGCACACGCGGACGGCGGCGGTGATCTCATCCATACTCTCGGCAACGTCCAACCAAAGCTCGGGCGCGCCCTCCTCGTCACCCGAGAATTTTTCACCCGGGAAAAAGATCATGCAAATGGTCTGCACATAGTATTCGTTGATATTTTCTCCGCTGATATGCAGCTTCATTGCGTCTTCTCCTTTTTCTTTTTCAGCTCGTTGCTGTCCATCACGATGGTCACAGGCCCCTCTCCCTCCAGCAAAACGCGCATATCGGCGCCGAATTCGCCGGTGGCGACGGGGGTGCCGTCACGCCGTACCAGCTCCACAAAATGCTCGTAGAGCGCATTGGCGCGGTCGGGGGCGGCGGCTTGCATATAATCCGGGCGGTTGCCGTGGCGGTAATTGGCCAGCAGGGTGAAGTTGGAGACCACCAGGAGGCTGCCCCCCACGTCACGCACCGAAAGGTTCATTTTATCCTGTTCGTCACGAAAGATGCGGCAGGCGAGGATCTTTTTGCAAAGCAGCTCCGCATCCTGCTCGGTATCCCCCTCGGCCACGCCCAGAAGGATCAGCAGGCCACGGCCGATCTCGCCGACTGTTTTGCCCTCTACCAGCACCGAGGCCGACAGAGCGCGCTGTAATACTGCTATCATGAATAACCTCTCACTACGTCTATCACGTCGCGCAGCCCCTTCAGGCGGGAGACGATGGAGTGATAGTGCTCTACGTTTTTACAGCTGATCTTCAGGTCGATGATCATACGACCGTCGTTTTTCTTGCGCGAATTGATCGAGAGCAGCAGCACCTTCATATCGGCCAGCGCCATGGTGATATCGGCAAGGATGGTGAGGCTGGAGTACACGTGCATCTGCACCAGCGCCTCGTACACATCCTGCTGATCGGGTCTGCTGCTGCGCTCCCAATGCGCCTCCACCCAGCGGTCGGCATCCTCGGTCTTTTTCATGCCCTCCTCCACGTTGGGGCAATCCACCTTATGGATCGAGATGCCGAAGCCTCTCGTGATAAAGCCGATGACGTTATCGCCCGGCAGCGGATTGCAGCACTTGGCGAATTTGACCTGGCAGCCGGTCTCGCCGTCCACCACGATGCCGCTGTTGCGCTTGATATGGCGCTGATTGGGGGCGGTCTTGATATGCTCCACCTCCAGCGGCGTGAAGGGGGTCGGCTCGGTCTCGGGCTTGACCACCTTATCAAACTCCTCGCGGAGCTTGGTGGCGATCTTGGAGACAGACAGGCCGCCGTAGCCGATGGTGTTATAGAGATCGTCGGCCGAGGCGTAGCCCACGCGCTGGGCGAGGGCGGCGACCACCTCCTGCCGCTGGCTCTCGTTTGTGGTACGGCCGAGCTTCTTGAATTCCAGATCGATGGCGCTCTTGCCGAGCGCGATGTTCTCGGGGCGCTTTTCCTTGCGGAACCACTGGCGGATCTTGCCTCTGGCCTCGCCGGTCTTGACGATGTTCAGCCAGTCGCGGCTGGGGCCCTTGCCCGAGCTTGTGGTGATGATCTCCACGATCTCACCGTTGCGGGGTACGCGGTCGATGGGCACGATCATGCCGTTGATCTTGGCACCCACCATCTTATTGCCCACCGCCGAGTGGATGGCATAGGCAAAGTCGATCACGGTAGCGCCCGAGGGCAGCGTGATCACGTCGCCCTTGGGGGTAAAGACAAAGATCTCGTCCTGGAAGATGTCGGTCTTGAAGGCCTTCATGAACTCGTCGTGATCTCTGGTCTCGTTCTCATTCTCCAGCAGCTGCGAGACCCACTCCAGCCGCTTGTCCATCTCCTCCTTGCTCTGGGCGCCCGACTTGTATTTCCAGTGGGCGGCGATACCGTATTCTGCCACGTGGTGCATCTCACGGGTACGGATCTGCACCTCAAAGGGGATGCCGTAGCGGCCGATGACGGTGGTGTGCAGCGAGCGGTAGAGGTTGGGCTTGGGGGTAGAGATATAATCCTTGAAGCGACCCGGCATCGAGTGATACATCTCGTGAATGAGACCCAGCGCGGTATAGCACTCCAGCTCGGTATCCACGATGATACGCAGGGCGTAAAAGTCATAGATCTCGTCAAAGCTCTTGTTTTGATTATACATCTTTTTATAGATGCTATAGACCGATTTGATGCGCCCCTCCAGCGTGAAGGGGATATTATTTTCCCGCAGCTTATCGTTGACCTCGCGGCGGATATGCTCCACGAAGTCGGTATGCTGGCCGTACTTGCGCTCGATATCCTCCTTGACCTCGGCATAGCCGTAGGGGTCCAGATAGAGCAGGCTGAGGTTTTCCAGCTCCTGCTTGATGCGCTGCATACCGAGGCGGTGCGCCAGAGGCGCGTAGACGTGCATCGTTTCCAGCGCGGTGGTGCGCTGCTTATCGTCCGAGCGCGCGCCCAGGGTGCGCATATTGTGCAGCCTGTCGCAGAGCTTGATAAAGATCACGCGCACGTCACGGGACATAGCCAGCAGCATCTTGCGCAGCGTCTCGATATGCGCCTCCTCCTTATCCTCGATCTGCAGCGTGACGATCTTAGTGAGGCCGTCCACGATCAGCGCCACGTCGGCGCCAAAGCGCTTTTCGATCTCCTTCAGATCGGTCTTTTCGGCGCAGTCCTCCACCGTGTCGTGAAGCAGTGCCGCGCAGATGGAGTCGGAGTCCAGCCCCAGCGAGGCGGCGATCTCCGCCACGGCGATGGGGTGCGAGATATAGGCCTCTCCGCTCTTGCGCCGCTGCCCCTCGTGAAGCTCGGCGGCGTATTCATAGGCCTTGGTGATCTTTTCTCTGTTATAGTTGTTGCCGGAGGCATCCAGTATCTCCAGCAGGCGTGTTATATCGGTATGGACCTCTCGTGCCATGGTGTCACCCCCTTCGGCATTGGCTTTTCAGCTTTTTGAGAATCGAGGATTTTTCGATATTCGTTTTGGAGGCGTTGAAATACACGTCAAAGCGGTAGCCGCCCTCGGGCAGCTCCTCCACGCCGCAGATCTGCAGCTCGTGGAACACCTCCAGGATGTATTTGAGGCAAACGTAATGGATGGGGCGGGGCGCGCCGACATTGACCAGCGCCAGCAGCGCGCGCTCGCTGAAGGTATCGTTCCCTGCCCGGAACTCGCGGCGCAGGATGGTATAGACATGCACAAAGTCGTTGCGCTCGGGCAAAAAGCCCTCGGCTGCGTCAAAGCTCCCTCCTGCGCGCACGGCGCGGTAGCGCTCCTGCCACCGGGCGCACTCGGCCAGAAAGCGATCCGAGGGGCGGATATCCTGCACGATCAGCTGCACGCTGCGCACGTCACGGAACTCGTTCACGTCTATGGTACAGAGCAGATCCACGCGATCCCCCTCGCAGAAGTTGAAGCGCGCGCGGCTCATGGAAAAATACAGGGCGTAGAGCGAGATCTCGCCGTCAGAAACGGCCAGGCGCAGGTGCTTGCCGCCGCCAAGCTCGGTGATGCGATCCAGACGCAGGTCGCGCAGCACGAACTGGGGCGTGGGGTTAGAGACCCCAAAGGGCTCCAGCCGCGTCAGCTCCTCACACAGCGGCATGCTGACCTCGTGCAGGCCGATCTCCAGATCCGCCTCCACGCGCACGGCCAGCCCCTCGGGGGGCAGATGCGCCGAAACATAGGCATTGATGCGGTGGCGAAGCTCCTCCAGTCGCCCGCGCTCCACGGTCAGGCCTGCGGCCAGCTCGTGGCCGCCAAACTTGACCAGCAGATCCTCGCAGGCGGTCAGCGCCTCAAAGAGGTTGATGCCCTTGACCGAGCGCCCCGAGCCCTTGCCCTGATCGGCAGGGGTATGGTGATCGGCGTCGGCACCGTCAAAGGAAATGAGGATGGAGGGCAGACCGTAGCGCTCGGTCACACGGGAGGCCACGATACCGATGATGCCCTGCCGCCAGCCGTCGTCCTCCAGCACCAGCACCTTGGTGCGATCCAGGTCAAACTCCTGCTCGATACGGGCATAGGCCTGCTCGGCGATGGCGTTCTCCTCCACCTGACGGCAGCGATTGATCTCGCACAGCTCGGCGGCGAGTGCCCTTGCCCTTTCGGGCTCCTCGCAGAGCAGCAGCTCCACCGCAATGGTGGCCTCGCTCATACGGCCCGCCGCATTGATACGGGGGGCAAGGCCGAAGCCGATGAAGGAGGAGGTGATCTTCTTTTTCTTACGGGGGGCGTTCTCCCCCTTGCCTGCCGAGGCCTCCTCGATGAGGGCGGCAAGGCCGGCGCGCCCGGTAGCGGCAATGCGCGAGAGGCCGAGGGTAACGATCAGGCGGTTCTCGTCGGTGATGGGCATCACGTCGGCAATGGTGCCGATGGCCACCAGATCGGCGTAGTCGTGCGCCATACGGCGCACACCGTCGATCTCCTTTTCCCCACGCTCCATTCCAAGGGTGCATTCATAGGCGGTCATGACCTTAAAGATCACACCAACGCCTGCCAGCTCCTTGAAGGGATAGGGGCAGTCGGAGCGGTGAGGGTTGACCACGGCCACGGCCTCGGGCAGGGTCTCGCGGCATTCGTGATGGTCGGTGATGACCATATCAATGCCAAGCTCCTTTGCGTAAAGCACCTCCGCATCGGCGGTGATGCCGGTATCCACGGTGATGATGCATTGCACGCCCTCGGCGGCCAGGCGGTCGATGGCGGCGGTGGAAAGGCCGTAGCCCTCCTGGCTGCGGCTGGGGATATAGTAGCGCACGTCGGCACCCTGCCTTTTGAGGTAGAGATAGAGCAGACTGACGGCGGTCACGCCGTCCACGTCATAGTCGCCATAGATCACGATGCGCTCAGCGCCCTCTACCGCACGGCGGATGCGCGCCACGGCGGCGCGCACGTCACGCAGCAAAAAGGGGCTATGGAACATGGTATCCTCGCAGCGCAAAAAGCGCTCCACCGCCTCGGCGGTACGGTAGCCGCGGCAGTACAGCAGACGGGCACAGATCGCGGAAAGGCCGGTGGCGGCGGCAAGCGCCTCCACCTCCCCGGCATCGGGTGCGACCTGCTGCTCGCGCAGGACCCATATCTTTTCTTTTTTCACCTTACTTGCTTCCATGCGGTGTATCCTTTCTGATGTCCGCCCCGCGGCGGACAGTCGAGTTCACGGGTAAATGGGAGGCCGCGCGGCGCGGCGTTGTGGCGGAGTTCTTTGTAGGGGCGTGCATCGCACGTCCGTTTGTTTGGATTATAGCCGCATCGTGCGGTGCGGAGGGCGGAAGAACACCTCATCCACCGCTATCGCGGTCCCCCTTCCCCCACTGGGGAAGGCAGAGGTGCAGCGAACCGTTTTAAATACTTCTTTATGGATGAGCCTGCTGTTTATCAAATTCGTACTTGCTTTAGCCTTCCCCAGTGGGGGAAGGGGGACCATTGGCGTTTCGCCAATGGTGGATGAGGTGTACCAAACACAAGGCTATCCAAAAGCCTTGCACACAGGAGGGATGGCATTGCGCCGCAGCAGCCGGACGACGGTCGCGGAGGCGGGAGGGGTGGCCTTCATTCACCGGCTACGTGTCATCCTGAGCGGAGGGCGTAGCCCGTAGTCGAACTTTTGGTAGGCGAGGCTTGCCGAGCGGACAAAAGCGCAAGCGCTTTGCGCGCAGCGGGATCTCGTATGGAGCTTGGATAGCTTTTTGAGGCAAGGGTTACTTTCTTTGTATAGCATAATGGATGTAACACCTGTCGGGAAAGCTATTGGTCGTCCTTAGTAGATCCCTGCGGTCACAGCCTTGCTGTTCCCTTGGTTTTGCTTGCTCGGGCAAAGCCCTCGACCCGCAAAACTTCGGTTCCGCTATCGCTCCACTCAGGATGACACGTTTATTTTAAGTTTGGCGGTTTTGCATAAGCAAAATGGAGCCCCATTGGGCGACAAGACAAGCTTGAGCTACTTGCCGCAGGCAAGCTGGCTCAGAGATGACACACGGAGGCCAAGTTTGGCGGTTTTGCGAAAGCAAAATGGAGCCCCGATGGGCGACAAGACAAACTTGAGCTGCTTGCGCAGCAAGCTGGCTCAGGGTGTGGGCACGTTATCCCGGGAAGGGTCACAAACGGCGACGATCTCTACGTCCAGCCGCTTGGAAATGACCAATTTAGAGTAGAGCAGGATCGGCACAAAGGAAACGACCAGCGCCACAAAGGCCATACTGATCGCCCAGTCGCCCAGCGAAAAGACGTATGCGCCCAGCAGATAGCCCGCAAAGGCCAGCAAAAGGGGCAGCAAAAAGACGAGCGCGGCATAGCCGAGGATGCGTGAGGAGCGGCTTTCCACCTCTACGGTATCCCCTACCGCGGCGCCCACGCGATTGCGTGCCTTGGCCTTGGTGCTGTTCTTGCCGCCCAGCAGGGTGCAGATCGAGCATCCGCTGCCGTCGGCGTTTTTATGGCATCCGTCACAGGCGGCGCGGCGCTCGACCGAGACCACCGCCACCTCGGCGGAAACAAGCTCTGTTACAATGGCTTTTGTTCTCATGTTGATCCTTTATATGCAGATTTTTGAGGGCGGTGCGGAACGATCCCCCACCGCTGCGCGGAGCCCCTTGAAGAACGCTTTGCGTTCTTTAAAAAGAAGCCTTGGCTTCTTTGGTTGCAACCAAGGGGGCCTTGCAGGAGGGGGCATATCGGGCGGCGCGGAACTGCGAAACGGGCGCGGAGCGGTCGTTTTGCGTGAAAGTGCCGCAATAGCCGGAGCTGTTGCGAATTTCTTTGTAGGGGCGGTCAGTGACCGCCCGTTTGCACGGTTTGTAGCCGGCACGTTGGTCGGGGAAACACCTCATCCGTCACGCATTCGCGTGCCACCCGCGACCACTGCAAAGCAGTGCGTCGACGCGCTCGCGTAGCGAGGGCAGCCCCCTTACTGGGGAAGGCTAAATTTTGTGCGAACATCGTGCGCAGCCGGGATGGCGGTGCGAAAAGTGAGAGAACACAAGGCTATCCCAAAGCCTCCCTCCGAGAGGGAGGGGGACCGCGATAGCGGTGGAAGGAGCATGCGTGACTTTAGGCTTGTGCTAACTTCATTGTAACGCACGCTCCCTCAGTCAGCTTCGCTGCCATGCTCCACAAAGAACGCTATGCGTTCTTTAGAAAGAAACCAAAGGTTTCTTTCGCTCCCTGGAGGGAGCCTTTCGAGCGCAGTCGAGGACGGCGCGAGGTGTTCCCGAACGCAAGGCTACCGCAGAAAGGACGACCTTACCCAAGCGGCGCGAAGCGTGCGATGATGGCAAGGGCGGTGCGCAGCCCATCCAGGGCGGCGCTGGTGATGCCGCCGGCATAGCCGGCGCCCTCGCCGGCGGGATAGATCAGATCCTCACCCAGCGCCACGCCGCTCTCGCCGCGCAGGATGCGCACGGGGGAGGAGGTACGGGTCTCTACGCCGGTCAGCACCGCATCGGGTGCCGCATAGCCGCTGAGCTTGCGGTCAAAGGAGCGCAGGCCTGCCGCCAGCGTATCGGTCACAAAATCGGGCAGCACGGTATGCAGATCGGTCATCCGCACACGGCCGCCGCCGTAGGTCGGCTGCACACGGGAGGGCGCGGTACCGCGCTTCCCCTCCAAAAAATCCCCAACCGTCTGGCAGGGTGCCACAAAATCGCCGCCACCTGCGGCAAAGGCCGCACGCTCCAGCTCGCGCTGAAAGCGGATAGAGGCGCGCACGTCACGCCCCAGCTCGGCCGGGTCGATCGAGACCGCTACCGCGGCATTGGAGTTTTTGCCGTCTCTGGCGTGATAGCTCATGCCGTTGACCACCACACCTCCCTGCTCGGAGGCCGCGGTGACCACCTCGCCGCCGGGACACATGCAAAAGGTGTAAACGCCCCGCTTGCCTGTGGTATCCGACAAGGTATATTCCGCAGGCCCGAGGGCGGGATGCCCTGCCTGCTCACCGTAGAGCGCGCGGTCGATATCCTCGCGCAGATGCTCGACGCGCACACCCACCGAAAAGGGCTTGGGAGCAAGCGAGAGCGGATGGCGCAGCAGCGCCTCAAAGGTATCTCTGGCGCTATGACCGATGGCCAGCACCAGGGCGCCTGCCTCAAGCTCGCCCCTTGAGGTCACGGCGCGCACGGTATTGCCCTGCACCGTATAATCCAGCAGGCAGGTGCGATACAACACCTCGCCGCCAAGCTCACGGATGCGGCAAAGCATTGCATCCACCACGCGGCGCAGCACGTCGGTGCCTACGTGGGGCTTGGCACGGGTCAGCACCTCCGGGGGAGCGCCGAACGCCACCAGGCGGCGCAGCACGTAATTGCAGAAGGGATCATTGACGCGCGTGACCAGCTTGCCATCCGAAAAGGTGCCGGCACCGCCTGCACCGAACTGGATATTACTCTCGGTATCCAGCACGCCGGTATCGCGGAAGCGCGCCGCAGCCGCGGCGCGGCGCTCTACGTCGTCACCGCGGTCGATGATGATGGGGGCGTAGCCCTCCTCTGCCAGCAGCAGCGCGGCAAAAAGACCGGCAGGCCCCATGCCCACCACCAGCGGTCTGGCGCCCAGCGGCGCCGTTCCCCTCTCTACCGTCGGCGTGGCCTCCGAAAAGGCGCGAATGCCCTCTCGCTGCGCCACGTCGGCACACAGCGGAATCGGCTCCTCGCTCTCGGCTACCACCGAGCAGACCTGCAGGATCGCGTTTTTCCTTCTGGCGTCAAAAGACTTTTTATAAAGGCGAAAATGAAGCCCCGCGGTACGGATACGCGCGCGCTTCATTTTCGCTTTTGCTATTCTGATGATCTCGCTCTCGGGTGCGTCAAAGGGGGCGCGCAGATCCGAGATGAGCAATGAGCGGATCGGCATTATTTCGCCTTGACCGTAACGGTCAGCTCAATATCCGAGGTCAGCTGAATGCCCTCCGGCAGCTCCAGCTCCAGCTCGTTATCCGACAAGCGGTAAACGCCGTCACCGTTATCGCCGATCAGCCGCACACCGATCTCCTCGGTGCTGCGCAGCACGGCCAGCGAGCCCTCCACCTCCACAAGGTCGGTGGAAAGCGTATATTGATACCCCTCCTCGGGGTTCAGGATCCTGACCGAAACGTGATCCGAATCGCGGAATCCCATGACCACGGTCCAGACCACGAAGGCGAGCAGCAGGCAGACCACCGCGGCGATGATATTCGCCCTGATGCTGCGTCTGACCGCAAATTCGCCCTGCGGCTGCTGCCGATCGGTCTCGTTTTGCGCTTCTATATGCTTACGATTCATGCTTCCTCCAAAAATCAAACGGCGTCATTCTGCTTGCCCAGCAGCTCCCAGAGCTTGCGGCGCAGAGAGACCGAGGTAAACTCACGGAACAGCTCCCCGTTATAAGCCACCGAGATGGTGCCGGTCTCCTCCGAGACCACGATGATCACCGAGTCACTCTGCTCGGAAAGGCCCACGGCCGCGCGGTGACGGGTGCCGAGGCCCTTGAAGATATCCGCCTTCTCGGAAAGGGGCAGATAGCAGCCTGCGGCATACAGGCGGCCGCCGCGGATGATCACGGCGCCGTCGTGCAGCGGTGCCTTATCGAAGAACACGGCGCGCAGCAGCTCGGGGGTCAGCTCGGCATTCAGGGTGGTGCCGGTGCGGATATACTCGCCGATCTTGGTGCCCTGCTCGATCACGATGAGGGCGCCGGTCTTGGAAAAGGACATATCCTTGACCGCCTCTACCACCGCATCCATGGCCGCAGGAGACAGCACGGTGGTCTTACTCTCTACACCGATGGTCTTGAGGCCGCGGAAGGAGATCGAGCCCATCCGCTCCATAGCGGCACGGATCTCGGGCTGGAAGATGACCACCAGCACGATGATGCCATAGCTGAAAAAGGTACTGAACACGAAGCGCACGGCATACATATCCAGCGCGGCGCTGGCCGCATAGAGCGCCAGCAGCATACCGATGCCGATGACCAGCTTGCCGGCACGGCGATCGCGAATAAACAGGTACAGGGCAAACAGCAAAACGGCGATAGCCAGAATATCCAGCACGTCACGCCACCAATGCGCCCTGAAATTCTCAAACGGGGTCGAAAAATATGTAAATGAGAAGCCGCCCGAAAACAGCTTATCGAAAAATACCTTCATAAAATACCGCCTCTATCATTCTTGCGAACAACGTTCGCCGCAAATTCAAAAATGCTCAAAAAAGCCGAAGCGGGGGGCGCTCCGTGACCCAAAATGCCCGTTTACACCCGCCGCCGCGCCCAAACGGGCGCAAAATGCTTATTCTGCATTTATTATATCATATTATTTTTAAAAAATCAAACCCTTTTGGCAATTTTTTTGCACTTTTTTATATTTTTTTGAGGTGGAAATTTTTGGCACAGTCGGCGAGGGCAAGGCGCTTGTCGGTGCGGAGTTGTCGTAAATCCATTGTAGGGGCTGACCATCCCCTACAGAGCAGCCGAGGACGGCGCGGAGGTGGGAGGGGTGACCTTATTCACCGGCTACGTGTCATCCTCGTCCGGCTACGTGTCATCCTGAGCGGAGGGCGTAGCCCGTAGTCGAACTTTTGGTAGGCGAGGCTTGCCGAGCGGACAAAAGCGCAAGCGCTTTGCGCGCAGCGGGATCTCGTAAGGAGTTTGGATAGCTTTTTGAAGCAAGGGTTACTTTCTTTGTGCAGCATAATGGATGCAACACCTGTCGGGAAAGCTATTGGTCATCCGTAGTAGATCCCTGCGGTCACAGCCTTGCTGTTCCCTTGGTTTTGCTCGCTCGGGCAAAGCCCTCGACCCGCAAAACTTCGGTTTCGCTATCGCTCCACTCAGGATGACACGCTAATTCCAAACTTGGCGGTTTTGCGCAGCAAAATGGAGCCCCATTGGGCGACAAGGCAAACTTGAGCTGCTTGCGAAGCAAGCTGGCCAAACTTGGCGGTTTTGCGCAGCAGTAGCCGGGCGGTGGTCGCGGAGGTGGGAGGGGATATCGGCCTTTTCGCAATTTCGCAAAACCTCTTGCAATGCAAGAGAAAATTCGGTATAATGTTCTTGACTATCTTTCAGGAGGTTCCCTTATGAACGCATCCTTTTATCTGCCCACTCGCGTGATCGCCGGGCGCGGCGCGCTGGCGAAAAATGCCGCGGCGCTGGCACTCGGCAAGCACGCGCTGATCGTGACAGGCCGCAAAAGCGCCCGTCTTTGCGGCGCCTTGGACGACGTGACCGCCGCGCTGGATGCCCTTGGCATCGGCTACACGCTCTTTGACAGGATCGCGGAAAATCCGCCCCTGCTGACCTGCTATGAGGGCGGCCGACTGGCCGCCGAGGTCGGCGCCAATCTGGTGATCGGCATCGGCGGCGGCTCCCCGATGGATGCCGCCAAGGCCATTGCCGCCTTTGCGGCAAATCCCGAGATCGAGCCGCTTGCGCTTTACGATGCCGAAAAGCGCGTCAACCGCTCGCTGCCCATCGTGGCCGTTCCCACCACCGCGGGCACCGGCAGCGAGGTCAACCCCTATGCGGTGGTGACCCTGCCCGACGGCCTGCGCAAAAAGACCTTCACCTGCGACGACTCCTGGCCGTGCGTGGCCCTTGTGGACCCCAAGTACACCGACTCCCTGCCCTACGGCACCACTGTCAGCACCGCGCTGGACGCTTTTGCCCACGCGATGGAGTCCTACCTCTCCCCCAAAAGCTCGGCCTTCTCCGAGGCGGCGGCGCTCTTTGCGGCAGAGCGGATCTGGGACGTGCTTTCCCAGTACCCGGACGAGTTCACCCCCGAGATGCGTGACGCCCTCTCGGTGGCCTCTACCGCTGCCGGTATGGCCATCAGCGTGACCGGCACCGGCTTCCCCCATCCCCTTGGCTACAGCATCACCCTGCTGGACGGTGTGCCCCACGGCCGCGCCTGCGCCGCCTTTGCCGAGGATTACATCGCCTACAACGAGAAGGACCCCGTGGGCAAGGAGCGCCTTTCCCGCTTTGCCGCCGCCTGCGGCACCACGACCAAGGTGATGAAGACCTATCTGCCTGCCCTTGCCGAGGTAGAGCTTTCCTTTACCGAGGAGGAGATCGAGACCCGTGTGGCGCTGATCGAGGGCGCCAAGAATTACAAGAACAGCCCCTACGTGCTCTCCCCCGCGGAGATGCGCGACATCTACCGCAGACTGTTTGCAAAGAAAAGGAGATAAGCTATGCTGGAAGCATTGAAAAAAGAGGTCTACGAAGCGAATATGGCTCTGGTCAAGCACGATCTGATCGTGTTTACCTGGGGCAACGTCAGCGGCATTGACCGCGAGAAGGGCCTGTTTGTGATCAAGCCCTCGGGCGTGGAGTACGACAAGCTGACCCCCGACGATATGGTGGTGGTCGATCTGGAGGGCAACGTGGTGGAGGGCCACTACAAGCCCTCCTCCGACACCCCCACC
>SVQY01000086.1 GCA_015065135.1 Oscillospiraceae bacterium | reverse complement strand
GGTTGCGTATTTAAAGGTCGTGCTCTGTACGATCGGGATCTGACGGGGCTCACCGTTCCCGGGGGTGTAGCCACCCTGCACGCATTTTGTTTCGATCTTGTAATCAGCCATTGTAAAAACACCTCTTTGTGTGAAAATTTGATTATATATTAGTATATCATATCTTTTTCGCCTTTGCAAGAGCATTGGCAAAAAAACCGCGGCTCTCCCCTGCTGATCGCCATTTGTGGCCAAATTGAAAGTTTTTTTACCCAAAAAGCACTTTACTTTTGTTTTAGAACAACTTATAATGGAGAAAAGACGTTCCGCAAGGAGGTAATATCATGAAGGAAAAGATCAGAGTCGGTTACGTGGGCTTGGGCAAGCGCGGTCGCGGTATGCTGAAGCGCTGCTTTGCGCAGATGGCGGACGTGGAGGTCGCTTATCTGTGCGATCTGTCCCGTGAGCGCATGGAGCAAGGACAGCAATATCTGCTGGATAACGGCAGAGAGCCCGCCGTGCTGACCGCCAACTATCAGGATATCCTGCAGGATCCCACCGTGGACGCGGTGATCCTGATGACCGGCTGGGATAACCGCCCCGAACTTGCCAAGCAGTCGATGCTGGCAGGCAAATACACCGCCATGGAGGTGGGCTGCTCCAAGACCCTGGAGGAGTGCTTTGATCTGATCGAGACCTATGAAAAGACGGGCGTGCCGCTGATGATGCTGGAAAACTGCTGCTACGGTCGCCGCGAGATGATGACCCTCCATATGCGGGAGCTGGGTCTGTTCGGTGAGATCGTGCACTGTGACGGCGCTTACGGTCATTATCTTGCCGATGAGGATCTCTTTAACAATCTGGAGATCAAGGATCCCCCTCATTACCGCCTTGCCCACTATATCAGCGGCAACCGCGAGAATTACCCCACCCACGCGCTGGGACCCATCTCCAAGGTATTGAACCTGAACCGCGGCAATCGGATGCTGCGCCTTTCCTCCTTTTCCACCAAGGCGGTGGGTCTGAAGGATCACGCCGCAGACCGCTTCGGCGCGGACAGCGAATACGCCAAGATCGATTACAAGCAGGGCGATATTGTGAACACGGTGATCACCTGCGCGAACGGCGAGACCATTCTGCTGAGTCTGGACACCACCATTCCCCGCGCCTACTACAGCCGCAACTACACGGTGCGCGGTACCAAGGGGCTTTACTCCGAGGAGCGCAAGGTAGGCTATCTGAAGGGTATGGCGGAGCCTGTGGAGAACAACGAGAAGGAATTTTTCGAAAAATACGACCATCCCCTGCACCGCGAGTATGAGGAGCTTGGCACCAGAGGCGGTCACGGCGGCATGGACTGGCTGGTCTGCCGCGCCTTTGTGGAGAGCGTCAAGAACGGCACCAACACCCCCATCGACGCCTATGACAGCGTGCTGTGGCTTGCCATCGGCGCCCTTTCCGAGCAGTCGATCAAGGGCGGCAACATCCCCGTGGAGGTGCCCGACTTTACAAACGGCAAGTGGCAGGACCGCGAGCCCATTGTGGAAGGCAAGTATTGTCTGGATAAGGTCTGTGTGGACAAGGAGACCAAGATCTTTCACGATATTGAGTGAGGACAATGACAAATAAGAAACGGTCTGCAATATTGCAGACCGTTTCTTATTTTTTAATTTGGATCAACTTGAATTGCGGATTGCGCACAAGAATTCCCTCTTTGGTCATGACCAGCTCCACCTCGCGATCCAAGCCAAACACCTCGCGCATCTCTTTGGGGATCACCAGCCGCCCGAGACTGTCTATTTCCTTTTTTACTCCAACTCTTTCTTCCATATTCCCTCCACCTGTGCAAGAAGTCTAATCAGACATTTCACATCTTATATTCCAATTATAACTTATTTATAATAGAGTTGTCAATATATAAAGCAGGTGATTTTTATGGATGAATACGGAAAAATAGTGATCAAGCTGGATGAACTTTTGAAAAAATCGGGTATGAGCAAGAACAAGCTCGGACACAAGGCGGAAATGCAGCGCACGCAGATCAACAATTATTGCAAAAACAACATCACACGACTGGATACAGACGTTCTGGCTCGTATCTGCTCGGTGCTTGATTGCAAAATTGAGGATCTGTTGGAGTTTGTGCCGCCCCCAAAAGAAGAAAACTGACAAAAAGCCGCCCGAGGGGCGGCTTTTTGCTTTACAAATTATAATTTTTATGATAAAATGATCACAGCAAGCAACAAAGGAGGTAAATTGGGATGAAAATCAAGTTGCGGCGAATTTTCAACATCTTTCGCCCAAGCACTTTGGCTTTTTTAGTGCTTTTCACGGCTTTCTATATTGTCAGTTGCCTTCTGATCGGATATCATCCCGCAGAGATTCCTTGTTTTCTGCTTTTTCTTGTACTGGTGCTTTCGCTTGTGCCCTTCTCTTACACAGAATCATTGGAACTACAAGATGGCAAATTCGTTTATACCGAAGCTTGCTATCGCGATCACGGATTCAGCTTCGTAATCCGTCGTTTGACCCCTCAAACACCTGTTACCTTTACGATAGAACGCCTGCGCGGAATTGAATTCAAGCAAAACGTGATTGAAAAGTTATTTGACAGCGGGCACATCATATTGGATGGCCATACCCTCTATACCGCCGATGAACGGTATGTAGACAGCATTAAAGATCGCGAGGTGCATCGCATTTACGGCATTCCGCATTTCAAAGAATTTCAAAAAGAGATTTACGAAAAGCTGAACACGGGCGAAATTGCCCGCATATAAAAAGCCGCCCGACGGGCGGCTTTTTGCTTTATGTCTCCTGCTCCCCCGCAAACTCGGCGCGGAGCAGCTCCAGAAATCGGGCAGCACATTTGGGGAAATATTTTTGGCGGCTTCGGTAGGCGTAGGTGGTGCGGTGATAATCTCCGATCCGCCGCATAACCACGTTTTCGGAAAACTGCCCCTGCCAGGAGCGCGCCGGCACGAATGCCACGCCCAGCCCCATCTCGATACATTTTCGGATATAATAGGGGTCGTCGCTGCAGATGACGATACGGGGCGTAAAGCCCATCTCACCGCTGATCTCCTGCGCGATGCGGTGCAGGCTGCTGCCCTGATTGGTACAGATAAAGGGGGCCTGTGCCAACGCCCCTACCGTCAATTCCCCTTTTGCTAAGGGGCTGTCCCGATGCACCGCCAGTCGGATCTCCTCCTCGATCAGCGATTCACGTACATAATCCCCCGCGCCGGGTGCCACGTCGGTCACGGTCAGGTCAAAATGCTCCCGTTCGGGGGATACGGTATACTTGGTCACGATATCCACCTGCGGATACAGGCGGCTGAATTTTTCCACCGTCTGCATGACGATGCGGCGGTTGATGAAGATCGACAGTCGGATACTGCCCCGCTCCCCGTCGTCACCGACCTCCTTTTTGGCATCCTCCAGCAGCTCCAGCGCCTGCTTGCCTTTTCGTAAAAC
>SVQY01000003.1 GCA_015065135.1 Oscillospiraceae bacterium | reverse complement strand
CCTCACCGTCAACGCCCTCTGCCTTGACATTGGTGTTCACGCCGTTGATGTACCAGTAGCCGTCCCTGATCTCCACGGTGGGGGCTACGGCATCGGCACCGGGAGCGCCTTGGTCTCCCTTGTCACCCTTATCGCCCTTGTCACCCTTATCGCCCTTGTCACCCTGCGCCTTCACGCCGGTATCCACGCCGTCGATAAACCAGTTGCCGTTGGCGCCGATGCTGAGCACGCTGTCGATCGTGCCTGCGGTGCCATCCTCGCCCTTGATGTTCATCACAAACACCCACTCGGTGATGAACTGATACACATCGCCGCTTTCAGCATCCAGGTACATATCACCTGCATTGACCGCCTCGGTGGGTGCACCGTTGCCTGTGATCCACTTGTTGGGAGCGGTGTCGGTATCCAGCACGATCTGCAGCGCGATGGGCGCGATGCTGCGTGCCACCGCCTCGGCGGAGGCGGTCACTACACCGCTTGCCAGCACGGCACCGCTATCGGCCACACGGTATTCGTTTGTACCGCTACCTCCCACGGCGGTCACCGCAACGGAGGAGCTGTTCTTCACGGTCAGAGAGCTATTCCGCTCGCCCATGGTCGCCTTGCCTACGATACCGCCTACCCAGTCACCCGCAGCACCCGTCAGCACCGCCAGATTATGACAATTTTCAATGAGGAAGGGCTCGCTTTCATAAGGCAGATAAGGCAGCGTAGGTGCATGACCCAGAATGCCGCCCCAGCGGGTCTCCTGCGTATAAGGCGCGGTGCCCGTATAGCGGAGATAGCCCGTGTTATAGCAGTTGATAATGCGTGCCGTGCCGATGAGATCGATATTGCCCACGTTGGCAAAGATCTCGGTATCGGCATTGGGGGTGATGAGACCCACGATACCGCCGAAGGTCTGCTCGATGATGGTCACGTTGTCGGTGAGAGTCACGCCACCCGTAAAGGCGCAATGATCCACTACAGTGTTATAGCCTGCGGTGGCGACGATGCCCCCCACCAGCGCGTGGTGACCATCCACCGAAAATTCCACATCGACGGTGCAGTTCTCAATGGTGGTGGCAAGCGCCATGCCGCAGATGCCGCCCACCGCGCCGAACTGGAAGATGGTGTCGTAGGCAAGATATTGCGGGCGCAGGACCTTTCCGTAGGGAAAGCGTGCCACAATGTCACAGCTCTCAGTCAGATGGCAGTTGGAGATCACGTTGAAATCGGAGGGTGCGTTGCCGTCGGCAGGCGCTACCGCACGACCCACGATACCGCCCGTTACGCCGTCACTGTAAACGGTCACGTTATCCAGCGTAACGTTCTCAATGGTAGCGCCGAAGATACAACCGAACAGGGCGGTTGCCCAGCTATAGTTATCCAGATAGCGATCGGTCAGGTCATTGATAATGCGACCGTTACGGATGGCGTAGCCACCGCCGTCGTAATGCCCACCAAAGGCCGCCATAGTGTTGCGATTATAGCCGTCCGAATTCTTGTGCTCTGTAGAATAATAATGGCCGATGGCAGAAACACACAGACCGTTCAGATCGATGTCACAGACCTGCTTGAAGTAAGCGTTACGGAAGAAAACACCACCCTCGGTATTTTCATTGTCGGTCTCGTAATCGTCATATTCATAGCCGCGACGGGTTTTGATCTGCTTGCCCATCCAGACAAGGTTGCCGCCGTTTTCAATGATGTAGGGATCCTGCTCGGTGCCGCTGCCCTTGGGGGCGATGGCATAGCCGTTCCAGGTGGTGTCCTGCAGAGGAGCCTCGGCCTCCAGATCAAGGGCGATCTGGTTTCTGTCCTGATAATACTGATTTCGAATAGGAGAGTAGTGACGCACGTCAACGGTGCGGCCATCCTCATCGAAATAGAATATGGTGATCAGACCCACGGGCTGCTCTTTATTGCTGCTGCCGTCATAGTAGTTGTCCACGGCCTGAGGATCGATGAGGAACTGGGTTACCGTGTTGCCGTGCTTGCCCATGTTTTGGGTCATGGTAACAAAATTGGCCTCCTGATGACCGGAGAGCACCATCACGATGTTCTCGTGATGATAGATCAGCTTTTCCCAGATCTCGTCGCCGTAGTTCTGCTCCTCGGTGAGATTCGAGCTGGTATCCTCCTTGTCGCAGGTGGTGGCATCCAGATGCATATAGCAGTGTGTATTGACGATGACCTTGTGATCTTTGTGGGTGGCAATGATCTTATTTGCCCAATCCAGCATCGCGTCGGTGGGAGCCCAGTCAAGGTTCACCACCAGCCAATTGGTGCCCTCGGCATTGAAGGTATAGTAGGTGTTGGTCACCGACCCCTCGGTCATTACGCCGCCGGTCGTGCCGCCAAACTGCCCCGTGTAGGTGGCATCCGAACCAAAGAGCGCGTCAAACTTGGCACCGCCCTGCAGCAGGTCGTGGTTGCCGCGGACCAGGGTATAGGGCACCTTGCCGTTCAGCTTGGTAATGGCGTTGTAGGCCACCGACCACTGGGAGTCCTTGTCGTTATCCGTAATATCGCCCAAGCCCATGACCACCTTGAGATTCAGCTGCGCGACATGATCCGCGATCCACTGATAGACCGTGTTGGCATAGATGGTGCCGTTTGCCGCATCGTCACGTACCATATACTGGGTGTCGCCAATGGCGATCATGGTGTAAGCGCAGTTTTCGGGCAAAGCAGTAAAATCATCCGCGCCCGCATTGATCCACATGCGGTTGTGAGTAAGAGAATGCCCGTTGCCGCTGAGGTCTGCCACCGCAGCGGGCAGCTTGCCGCCGTTCGGGGTAAAGGTCCAGTGCGCCAGCATATCCGTGTCGGCCACGTCGAGGCCGCTCTCATAGTCCGCCTTGATCTGCGCGGCGGTGCGAACGCCCGCATACAGCGTGAGGGATGCCAGCTCACCCCTGAAATAATAGGGCTGACCGTTGCGGTTATCGTTGCCGATCACGACGGGCAGATCCACCAGCCGCACGTCCAGATCGCCCATGAAAAATTCAATGCCGGCGATGCTTTGGGCAAGCTCACCGTTTTTATAGCAGTGGGCGGAGGTGCTGCGGGCATCTACCGTAATGGCAATGTGCGTCCACTCGCCCACCGCGATCACCGCGTTCCTGAAGGTGACGTTGCGCACCTCGTTTATCTCGCCGCTGGCGGTGGAGGAGGTGTGGTATCCGTGGTTATTGTTGTTATTGGTATCGTACAGCTCCTTCCACTCCAGCAGCGGATAGTAGCCGCCCTCCACCTTACGGATATCCCAATGGAAATACGGCATCACGGGAAAGCCGGAGTAGTTGCTGATAATGGTCCCCACACGGCTTTCGCCGTCTGCATATGCCGGCATATCCTCGGGGATATAGATCCACGCCTCGAAGGTGTGGGGCACCGCCTCAAGGGTGCCGTCCATGTAATACATTTCGTTGTCGTTGAACCGTACGCCCTCGGTGGGCGCACCGCCTGCCGCAAACACGGGCAAAACCGCAAAAAGCGGTAGTACCATGCAAAGCGTGAGCAGAACTGTACAAAAACGTTTCATAGCTTTCTCCTTCCCAAAATGCGCTTATTGCGCCTTGTGGCTTTAAGTCTATCACGACACGATTGACAAAGCAAAACAAATGTTGTATAATTGTAGCAAGAATTTGTCATTTGAGGTAACGGTAATGAAAAAATGCGTTTACCACCAAATCGAAAATACGGCAACCTTTGAGTTTTGCACCGACGTGATCATCGGTAAAAAAGATACCGCCTGTGATAGCGAAAGTGAGGAAGGAGCACCCCATTTTCACAAAAACTTTGAGCTTTTGACGGTCATTCACGGCGAATGCGATTGCGAGATCGGCGGGGCTTCCTACCGATTACGAGAGGGAGAATCTGCTTTTATTGTTCCCTTCCAAATACACAGTTTTTGCGCTTCACCGAATGCCAAGGTGCGGCGCGTATCCCTGCACGATCACCTGATCTGGTCCACCGCCTCCTCCCTGGAGCAGAAAAAGCCGCAGGATCCCGTCTTTCGCCCCTCCCCCATCGTAGGGCATTTTTTTCTGGAGCAGCTGGAGGCCCTGTTTGGTACCGACCCCGTTTGCATTCGCCGCATTCCGGAAAAGCAGCGCATGATGGTCAAGGGCTGCCTTTACATTATGAGCAGCGAGTTTTTAAACAGCGCCGTACTGGTCCCCTCCAACAGTGCCGACGCACTGATGACCGACGTGGTGCAATATATTGCGGATCACTACAAATCCGACATTTCCCTGCAGGATATTGCCAGAGAAAAGGGGTATAGTTACCACTACCTCTCCCGCACCTTCAACAAGATTTTCAATATCAACTTCAAATCCATGCTCAACCAATACCGCATGGAATACGCCTACTACCTGCTGCAGGATACCACTCTGCCCATCGGGCAGATCGCCTTTGAAAGCGGCTTTCAGAGTATCCGCTCTCTGGATCACGTCTGTCGGCAGACCTACGGACGCTCTCCAAAGGAGATGCGCAAGGACCACTACGTATAATTTGGTACAAACGTATTGCTTTTTAAAAATGCAGATGCTATAATGAGGATGCTCTTTACCCCCAAACCGAAAGGAGATGCATCTTATGCGATATACCAGCATGGATTTTCACACAAGTCCGCTGATCCCCGATATCGGCGCACGCTTTGACCCGAAAAAATTTGCCAACACCGTAAAGGCGGCCAATATCGAAAGTGTCCTTGTTTTTGCCAAGTGCCATCACGGATACACCTACTACCCCACGAAGGTCGGCACGATGCATCCAAATCTGAAGTTCGACCTGCTCGGCGCGCAGCAAAAGGCACTGCGCAGTGTCGGCGTGAAGGCCCCCGTCTATATCACCGTCGGCTGGAACAAGCTGGACGTTGACAACCACCCCGAGTGGCGTCAGATCCGCTTTGACACCAAAACACCGCTGTATTACGGCTCCGTGCCCACCGATCACGACGACCCCGATGACGTCATCAAGGATTGCTCCTGGACGACACTCTGCCCCGCCAATCCCGATTACATCGACCACGTGGAAGCCCTCACACGCGAGGTCTGCGAGCGCTATGACGTATCGGACGGCATCTTTTATGACATCTGCTTTATGAAGGACGCCTGTGCTTGCGATGCCTGCCGCGCGGGAATGCGGGCGAAGGGGCTTGACCCCGAAAGCCTGTCGGATGCCCAAAAATACTACGTTGAGGCTCATATCGCAACGATGAAGCGCCTTACCGGCGTGATCCATGAGTATTATCCCGATGCCCCCGTATTCTATAACGGCGGCGCGGATATGAACCGCACCGAGTACCACCCTCATCAAGGGCATTTCATCCTGGAGGATCTGCCCACCGCCTGGGGCGGCTACGATCTGATGCCCATTCGCGCCAAGTTCTTTGAAAAATACGGCAAGGACGTTTTCGGCATGACCGCAAAATTCCACCACAACTGGGGTGAATTCGGCGGCTTCAAGAACAAGGAAGCGCTGAAATACGAATGTGCGGATATGCTCAGCGTGGGCGCCTCGATCTACGTGGGCGACCATCTTCATCCCTCTGCCGAGATAGACGAAAGCACCTATGCGGTGATCGGATACGCCTTCGATTACGTCAAAAAGATCGAGCAATATTGCGATCGCACCAAGGCCTGCACCGACCTCGCCTTGTGGCTGAGCCACCGTAAAAACTCCGACATCGGCGCCTCGAAGCTCTTGCAGGTGATGCATCTGGAATACGACGTGATCGAAACGGGAGAAGCGCTTTCCAAATACGCCTGCGTCATCCTGCCCGATCTCGTTACCCTGACGCAAGAGGACAGGGCTGCACTGGCGGCGTTTGCGAAGAACGGCGGCAAGATCATTGCCAGCTACGACAGTATTTTCGACGAGCTCGGCATCCGCAAGATCGGGCCCTCCGCCTTTGATCAGGACTACATCAAATGCAAGGTCGAGGACTTCGTCACCCCCTTCCTCGCCTACTCCTCCGCTTATAAAACAGAAAGCGACGGAGAGCCGCTTGCCGAGGTCTACGAGCCCTATTTCAGCCGCACCTTCGGCCATTATTCGGGGCATAAGAATACGCCCTATCACACCCAGCCGGCCGACTACCCCGCACTTGTGAAAAAGGATAACGTTCTGTATTTTGCGCATCCCGTGTTCCGCGCCTATAACAGATCGGGCAACTACGTGCTTGAAAAATACGTGGAGAGCGCCATCCGTGATTTTTACGACTGCATGATAAAAACCACAGAGCTCCCCTCCTGCGGCAGAGTTCGCTTGCGTGAGCGTGAGCAGGATGCCTTCCTTGCGCTCCACCTCCTCTACGCGCCGCCCGTGAACCGCGGCAACGTCTGCCTGCTGCCCGATTTTCCCAAGCTGCACGACGTGGAGGTCAGCATCAAAACAGATAAAAAGATCAGATCGGCGACCCTGCGCCCCGACGGCACCGCCGTTCCCTTCTCACAAAGGGATGGCCGCGTGACCCTCTCGCTCCCCCCGTTCCGTATGCACGCGCTTGTGATACTGGAATACGAAGCCGAATAAAAGGTAAAAAGTGCCGAAACGGATACCGTTTCGGCACTTTTTTGCATCACGTATCGTGTTTTTCGTCACACGGAGCGAATACCGTCATACTGACGCCGCTATCCCGCACCAGGATCTCACGCGGCATCCGCAGGAAACGGAAGGTCACATAAAAATCACCTGCGGCACCCGAAATATTGCCGATCTGCAAAAACCACGCGATCCAGAACCATCCGGTCGGCAGCAGCGCACACAGCACGCCCAGCACCACGCCCCACAGCACCACCGGTGCCAGCGCAATAAAAATATACGCTCCCTTGCCGTAATAAGCATCACTACCCGCAAAGGCATACAAACCGGTGAAACCGTATTTTACCTTTTTGGTGCCGCAAAGCTTCATCGCAACGCCATGCACCGCCTCGTGCAAAAAGATATAAGCGATATAGGAAACGGCCAGCACGGCGGCGCGCACGAACAGCAACCATATCTGATCCTCCTCTACGGTAAAAAGTGCCGTAACGGGTATCAGAAAGTGCATCCCCACGCCCATGATCAGCATGATCAATATGGCAGTAAGATTGATGCTCAGTGCCATTTTTTTGTCCTTTTGCAGGTCTACCGCAAAAATTTGCTCATATCCAGCCGGCAGGCTCTCGGAAATACGCATAGCATCCCCTCCTTTTTGCTCTATTATAGCATGGCCGTTGGCATTTGTAAAGAAAAAAGCCGGAAGCTCCGGCTTTTTTCTTTTATGCTTTGACCTTCAGGGTCAGGATCTCAAAGCCCGACAGGTTCAGCTCTACTCTGCCGTTCTCCACGGGTAGCTCGCAAAGCTCTCGCTCCATCATATCGCAAACGAACACCTGCTTTGCAGGCACTCCCAGCTGTAGCGTCGCTTTGGTGCGACGGTTGCGGCATTCGTACAGGCGGATCACCGTATTCCCGTCCCGCTCCGCCTTTTTCACGGTCTCGCAGATCACGTTCTCGCAATCAAGGGACAGCGCAGAGAATGCGGTGGGCAGCACATCCCGCTCACCCGTGGCAGGCAGCGCTACCATCGGCAAATTCAGATAATACGCCTCCTTTGGCACGTCGGTCTCTGCAAGAGGGCCATTATGAGGCATCAGCGAATAGGTAAACGGGATCTCGCCCTGATCCGCCTCAGGGTTGGGATCGGTGGGAGAGCGCAGCAGGGAGAGCTGGATCACACCGTCGTGAATATCGTGGCCGTACTTGCAATCATTCATCAGCGCTACGCCGTAGCCACCCTCCGAAAGATCGGCGTACTTGTGGGCGCAGACCTCAAACTTGGCCGCATCCCAGGAGGTATTCTTGTGGGTGGGGCGCTCTACCGTACCGAACTGGATCTCATAGGTCGCCTTGTCGCTGTTCACATCCACGGGGAAGGCGACCTTCAGCATCTGGTGACGGTCGTGCCAATCGGCTACCGTCTCAAAGTCGATACGGGTGGTACCGTCATAGAACCAGACCGTCTGGGTGATGGTGGAATGCATATGGGGGCGAACGATCCGAATACCCTTTCTCACACCGTCCTCCACCGTCTCTACGGAGGAAACGGCGGTGACCGTCTTGTATTCCTCGGCAGAATAGGGCTGCCACTCCCATGCATCATACACGTGAGGATGATCTGCGTGTACGCGCAGCTCATTTCCGATAGCACCCTTCTTCAGCACCTCCCGCTCTGCCTTTTTGTCATAAACGGAGATCATCTGCCAGCAATCGTCAAAAACTACACGGAGGCAGTCGGTCTCTACCGTATGATCGTTCACGGTCACGTGATTCTGCTCTACAAATCTGTCGGCAGTCAGATAGCCCTTGGAGGGGATAGGCTGGGTGGTGCGCACCGTTTTGCCATTGATCCGCACATACCCCTCGGTGTTGAAGGAGTGGGGATTGAAAATGACGTAGCCGTGGCGTTTATCGATACCGTTTGCCACCTTTTGCTGCACGTCGGTCACGATCTCCTCACCGATGCGCCTTATCTCGGCGTAGTCGATGTCGCTTTGGTCGTAGACCTCCTTGATGGAGGAGCCGGGGATGATATCGTGGAACTGATTGGTCAGGATCATCTCCCAACCGCGGTGCAGCGCCTCCTGCGGAAATTTCTCTCCCCAAAGGGCCTCGGCGGTGGTGGCCAGCAGCTCCGCGTTGCCGTACAGGAACTCGCTTTGTCTGTTGCTGCGCTTATTGCGCGCCATGGTGGTATAGGTGCCGCGATGGAATTCCAGATACAGCTCACCCTGCCAGGTGGGCACGTCGGGGCGCTCCGCCATCCGCTTTTCCAGTCGCCTCAGGTGATCTCCCGCAAATTCGATCTTCATATTGGGGCAGCCGGGCACACCCTTGGCGCCGCGTGCGGCAAGCTCCATATCCTCGGCGGTGGGGCCGCCGCCGCCGTCGCCGTAGCCGAAGGTGAGCAATGCCTCGTCACTGAGCTGCTTTTGCCCAAATCGCTTATAAGTGCCCGACACCATCTGGGAGGTCACGTGCCCCACGTAAGTGCAACGCCTATCCATAGGCTCCCCCTTATCGTTTTGCGCCGTGATGAAACGCGTATTGATCTCGGTACCGTCAATGCCCCGCCAACGAAACACGTCATAGGGCATACGGTTGGTATCGTTCCAGGATATCTTAGAGGTCACGAACCAGTCCGCGCCGCTTTTGCGCAGGATCTGGGGCAGGGCTGCGGAATAGCCGAACACGTCGGGCAGCCACAGCACGCGATTCTCCACGCCGAACTCATCACGGAAGTAATTTTTGCCGTAAAGCACCTGTCGCACAAGGCTCTCACCGGAGGAGAGGTTACAATCCGCCTCTACCCACATAGAGCCCTCGCACTCCCATCTGCCTTCGGCAATCCGTGCCTTGACCTCCTCATAGACCTCGGGGGCCTCCTCCTTCAGGTTTTTATAGAGCAGCGCCTGGGAGGACATGAATTTGTACGTGGGGTATCGGCGCATCAGCTCCAGTACGGTAGAAAAGGAGCGCTGCACCTTTTCACGGGTCTGGCGCAGGGTCCACTTCCACGCGCAGTCGATATGGGTGTGACCGATGCCGATCACGGTAGCGTCCTGGGGCTTGCAGTACTCACCGTAAAACTCCTTTGCGAGGAAGGCTCTTGCGGCGCTGACCGACGCGACGAAATCCGCCGACTCCATATCAAACAGATCCAGCATGGAGACCGCACGCCAGAGGTAATCCACGATACGGGCGTATTCGGTGCTCTCCTCCTGCAGGTACTCCAGCATTTCAAAGGGATACCGAATGTCGTAATAGAGGCCGTTCACCTCCACATTCAGCTCCATCAGATCCGCAAAAAATTGCGCGCGCTCGATCTTGGGGCCAACGTAGGCATAGATCGCCACATCGGCGGTCTCTCCTGCGGCGAGGGGGCTTTCGCGGTGGTTGATATCCAGGCCCTGCACCATTTTACCGTTCACGTAAAGGATAAACTGGGGATTATCCGCATCCCATCCCTTCTTTCGCTCGGTCTCGATACGCAAAAAGGTGTTTTCTGCCGTAGGAGTCACAGTAAAGCGAAACCAGGCATGGCTATCCCAGCCATTCCCCCACCAATCCCCCTGCGCAAAGGGCTTCATATCGGAAAGGGCGGGCGGCGTGTTGTCCTGCTTATAGCCGCAGGAACAGCAATAAAGCCCCTCCACGGGGGTGATATTCTTCCAGCGGCACCGGTCGAGCAGCTTCAGATATTGCTTGATCTTGGCGATCTTGGTCTTCATAGGATACCTCCTGACACTTGGATACTTTCATTGTATCACAAACCCTCTTGCTTTTCTACCGCTATTATGATATAATTTTTATGGTATTGTGATATCCCCCAAAAAAGGAGAACATGATGGAGCCCAAGCTTTTAACTGCCGACCGCTTTGTGGATGCCGCCACCGGCTTTTCCTATCGCTACGTTTACAGCGACACCGAATATTTCCGCCCCCACTATCACGATTATTATGAGATCTTTTTACTGCTGGACGGCGAGGTGATCCACTGCGTCAACGGGGAGCGACTCCCCTTGAAGCAGGGCGCACTCGTCTTTATCCGTCCTGCGGACACCCACGACTATCTGCTGCGTGAGGGAGACCAGTTCTCCATGCTGAACATCACCGTTTCGGCAGAGACCGTAAGGGAGCTGTTCGGTTACCTCGGAGACGGCTTTTGCGCCGACCGCTTGCTTGGCGCCAAACTGCCCCCTCAGCTGCAGCTCCCTGCCCTCGGCTTTGACTACATTCTCTCGCAAATGACCGCCATCCGCACCATTGATGCGCAGGACACGAAAAGACTGAAAACTGCTATGCGTATCCTGCTTTTTCGCATCTTCACCCGTTTTTTTGCGGACTTTGAGGAGGAGCGGGACAGCGAGATCCCCCCGTGGCTTTCCACCCTTTGCGGCGAAATGAAAAAGAACGGCAACTTCACCTACGGCATCGATCGGATGCTTTCCCTGACCGATAAAAGTCGGGAGCACGTTTCCCGCAGCATCAAAAAATATATGGGTGTGACCCTATCCGAGTTCATCAACGATCTGCGCCTGCACTTCATTGCCAATATGCTGAAAAACAGCAACCACGATATTGCAGACATCATTTTCGAAAGCGGCTTTGGCAACATCAGCTGGGCAGCGGAGCTGTTTCGCAAAAAGTACGGCATGACCATGTCAAAATACAGAAAAAATCGCTGAGTTGCTTGACTACACTCCCAATTTGAACTATAATGAAATTATCCAAAGAAACGGAGGGACACCTATGAAAAAATATCTCCTGCCCGAAAACGGCACCTTTTATAAGGCAAATCTGCATTGCCACACCAATATTTCCGACGGCAAGCTTTCCCCTGCCGAGGTCAAAGAGCTGTATATGGCTCACGGCTACTCTATCGTGGCCTACACCGACCACGAGGTCCTGATCCCCCAGCACGAAAATCTTTCGGATGAGCATTTTCTTGCCCTCAACGCCCACGAGCTGGAGGTAATCGAGCCCGGCAACGGTGCCGAGCACAAGACCCGTCAGCGCTGCCATATGTGCATCATCGCATTGGAGCCGGACAATGTGAAGCAGACCTGCTGGCACCGCTCCAAATATCTGTGGGGCAACGCCGTCACGCACCGAGACGAGGTGCAGTTTGACGAGACCCTGCCCGACTACGTCCGCGCCTATTCCGCGAAGGGCGTGAACGACGTGATCCGCCGCGCCCGCGCCGCCGGCTTCTGGGTCACCTATAACCACCCCGTCTGGTCGCTGGAGGATCCCGAGCAGTTTTTGAAATACGAGGGCTTCAACGCCCTGGAGATCTATAATCACGGCTGCGTGGTGAACGGCTTTGACGACGATGTGCCTCAGATCTATGACAACTTTCTCAAAAAGGGCACCAGGATCTTTTGCGTTGCCGACGACGATAACCATTGCAATCGCCCCGCGGGGCACCCCCGCCACGATGCCTGCGGCGGCTTTACCATGATCAAGGCGGATAAGCTGGAGTACCGCACCATAACCAAAGCTATGGAAGCAGGAAATTTTTACGCTTCGAACGGTCCCCTTATTCACGAGCTGTGGTTTGAGGACGGGATGGTGCACGTGAAGTGCGACCCCGCCGCCAGGATCGTTGCCAACTACGGCGTGGTGCGCACCGAAAGGATCTATGCTGAGGAGGTAGAGGGTGAACTCACCGAGATGGCCTTCTCCGTCAAGCCCAACGACGTCTACATCCGCATCACCGTGTACGCCGCCGACGGCAAGCACGCCTATACCAACGCCTATTTTGCAGACGAGCTGTACGCCGACTGACAAAAAAGCGGAGGATCCGATCGGATCCTCCGCTTTTTTGATACCGTTATGGGGTCAAGGCTCGGGCACGATGTAGCCTCTGCCGCGCAGCTCACCCTCGATCGCATCCAGGGTATGCTCGTTATCGGCACGGACGGTGTGATAATGATAACCGTCGGTAATATGCATCAGCTCGGTGGATCTGCCACTCTGAATGCCTTGCAGGAATTGCGCAATGCCGTGCTGCGAGAAGATATTCAGATCAGCCGAGATCTTGCCGTAGACCTTATGCCAGACGAAAACATCCACCACGGTGCCCCCCAGCTCCACGATGCAGGAAAGCTCCTCCTCGGTCTGCTCGGCTGTGTGATGCACCTTGAATACGCGCTCCACCAACGGGCTCTCCTGCATCACGTAGCCTGTATGCGTGGAAAGGATATCGTAGCCGGAGGCCTTGATGATCGAAATATCCTGTACGATGATCTGACGCGAAACGCCAAGCTCGGCGGAAAGCCTGCTGCCCGAGATCGGCGCTTTACTGGCCATCAGCATTCCAACGATATTTTTTCTTCTCTCTTCTGCTTTCATCTTAACCTCCAGATATCAAAAATCTCATACCGTGTGCAGATTTTTGAGCGAAAGATCCAGGATCGGTGCCGAATGCGTCAGCGCACCGCTGGAAATGTAATCCACGCCGATATCCACCAGGCGCGCAATGTTTTCCTTGGTCACGTTGCCGCTGCATTCGGTCTCGGCGCGGCCTGCGGTCAGCCGCACGGCCTCCTTCATATCCTCTACGCTCATATTATCCAGCATAATGATATCCGCACCGGCCTCCAATGCCTCGCGCAGCATATCCAGATCCTCCACCTCTACCTCTACCTTGCGCACAAAGGGAGCGTAGGCCTTTGCCATCTGCACCGCCTCCTTGACACCGCCTGCAGCACCGATGTGATTATCCTTGAGCAAAATGCCGTCGCTGAGATTGTAGCGGTGGTTGCAGCCGCCGCCCACCTTAACAGCATACTTTTCAAAAATACGCATATTGGGGGTGGTCTTTCGGGTGTCCAGCAGCTTCGTCTTACTACCTGCCAGCAGCTCCACGATCGAGCGCGTATAGGTGGCGATGCCGCTCATACGCTGCAAAAAATTCAATGCGGTGCGCTCACCGGAGAGCAGCACGCGGATGTCACCGCGCACCAGGCCGATCCGCTCGCCCTTTTTGACCGTGTCGCCATCCTTTTTACAAAACGTTACCTCGGTCTTGCTATCCAGCAGCTCAAATACGCGCTTGAATACCTCCAAGCCGGCGATCACGCCGTCCTGCTTGCAAAGCAGCTCTACCTCACCCAGCTGATAATGAGGCATGACCGAGTTGGTGGTCACATCCTCGCTGGAGATATCCTCCTTCAGTGCGGAAAGGATCAGGTCGTCTGCATTCAGACACATCGTAATATTATTCATGGCTCTGTCTCTCCCTTTCAATGGCAGTCAGCACCGCCTCTTTGTATTTTGCTTTGTAATTGGTATATGCGGCAGGATCCACCGAAAACGCGCCCCGTTCGGGGGCTTTTTCGTATTTGCTCATCATATCAGCGGCCGCCCTCTTGGCAAACACAAGGCTTTCCAGCAGCGAGTTGCTCGCCAGTCGGTTTCTGCCGTGCACGCCGTTGCAGGCGGTCTCGCCCACGGCATACAGGCGCTCCATCGAGGTCTTGCTATGCTCGTTGACATCCACACCACCCATAAAATAATGCTGCGAGGGCACCACGGGGATCGGCTCCTTGGTCACGTCGTATCCCACCTCCAGGCAATGCTGATAGATATGGGGGAAATGCGACAGGATCTCCTCTGTGGGGATCTTTTCCAAAGAGAGCCACATATGCGGCTTGCCTTCCTTTCTCATTTCGGCAAAAATGGCGTTTGCCACCACGTCACGGGGCAACAGCTCATCCACAAACCGCTCTCCCTTGTGATTGAGCAGGATCGCGCCCTCACCGCGCACAGACTCGGAGATGAGGAACTCCCTGCCCTCCTCCTTGGTGTAAAGGGTGGTGGGATGGATCTGAATGTAATCAATATGCTGCAGCGCCACGTTATGCTTTAACGCCAGTGCGATAGCATCGCCGGTCAGATGGCGGTAGTTGGTGGAGTGGTCGTACAGACCGCCGATACCGCCGGTGGCCAAAACGGTATAATCTGCCCTGACGGTATGAAAATTTCCATCCTTATCCTGCCCGACGATGCCGTAGCAGGCATTGCCCTCGGCGAGGATATCCACCATAGTAAAATATTCCAAAATCCGCACGTTGGGCAGCTTTTTCACCGCCTCCAGCAGGTGCGAGGTGATCTCCTTGCCCGTCTCGTCCTCATGAAACAGAATGCGAGGCGCGGAGTGCGCGCCCTCTCGGGTGTAGGCAAAGTCGTCACCGTTCTTCTCAAACAAAACGCCGCAATCGACCAGATCGTTGATGACCGCCCGGGAGGAGCGGATCATAATATCCACCGACTGCTTATTGTTCTCATAATGCCCGGCGCGCATAGTATCCTCAAAGAAGGAGTCGTAGTCCTTCTCGTCCCGTAGCACGCAGATTCCTCCCTGCGCCAGGTAAGAGTCGCTTTTATCCATGGCATCCTTGGTCACGATCAGGATGTCCTTATCCCGCGGCAGGTTCAGCGCACAGTAAAGGCCGCTGACGCCGCATCCAACGATCAGTATATCAGTTTTCATCTTATTTTGCAAGCTCCAGCATTCTGTCCAGGGGCACCAACGCGCCCGCTCTTTTCTCCTCGCTGACCTCCACGGCATTTTTGCCGCTGCTCAGCACCTCTTCGATCTTTTCCGGCGTGTTCAGCTTCATATCCGCGCAGCAGGGACAGGGATCGCAGAACACAAAGCGCTTTTGGGGATTATCCTGTCGCAATCTGTATGCTACTCCCACCTCGGTGCACACAATAAAGCAATCGGCCTCGCTCTCCTTCGCATAGCGGATAATATCCGCCGTGCTACCAACATAGTCTGACAGCGCCAGCACCTCGCCGGTGCACTCCGGATGCGTCAACACCAATGCCTCCGGATATTCACGCTTTTTGGCAAGGACCTGATCGGCAGTAAGCGCCTTATGGATCGGGCAATAACCGTCGCACAGCATCACATTCTTTTCGGGAACCTGCTCCTTGACAAAGCGGCCGAGATTTTGATCGGGAATGAAATAAATATCCCGATTCGGCAGCGCACGCACGATCCTCACCGCATTGGAGGAGGTCACGCACACGTCGCTGTGCCGCTTCAGCTCCGCGGTGGAGTTGATATAGCAGACCACCGCAAGCCCCGGATACTTCGCGCGCATTTCCTTGATCCGCTCCACCTCTGCCATATGTGCCATTGCGCAATCGGCGTGCAGATCCGGCATCAGTACCGTTTTCTCCGGATTCAGGATCTTGGCGCTCTCCCCCATAAAAGAAACGCCGCAGAACACGATCACTGCAGCATCGGTCTCCTTAGCCACCTTGGCAAGATAAAAGGAATCCCCCACATGATCTGCCAACGCTTGCACCTCGTCGGTGCAATAATAATGCGCCAGAATGATAGCGTTCTTTTCTTTTTTCAGCGCGGCGATACGCGCCGCCAGCTCTTCCTTCGTTTTCATTTCCGCCTCTTATTTCATATTTCTAATGCGTTATTATTATAGCACCGGCATTTACATCTGTCAAGTTATCTGTAAACCTCCGGACAAAAAACGGCAGAAAACACAAAAGCCGCTTTGCAATGAAAGCGGCTTTTGTGATTATTTTTTGGCAAAACGGGCGAACAATCCTGTTTTTTCATAAGGCTCACGCCGAATGGTAGCCAGCGTGTAGCCGACAGAACGAACGACATCCATCAGCCGTTCGTCGGCAATATCCTCCTTGGTAAGGATCACCGTCTCCCCGTTTTTGTGGGAGGATGTTACCTTCTTCACCGAAAATGCGCGGCGAATGACGTCATTGACGTGCGCCTCGCACATACCGCAGGCCATCCCCTCGATCTTTAACACGATTTTCAGCATACGTACTCCTTTTTTTAAAACCCCGCCCTTTCGGGCGGGGTGAAGGCTTGCGCGATCAGGCTTGATCGCGATCGGCAGGCTTTGCATGGCACTTTCCCTGCATCGCACAGCCGGCGCAGCCGCCGCAGCAGCCACCGCCCTTATTTTTCCGCTTTGCGCGGATCAGAGACCAAACGAGACCGGTCATCAGCACCGCAAGAATCGCGATGATCAGCACGTTGCCCCAATTCTGTTGCAGCCAGGGTAGAAACATACAAAACACTCCTTTCGTTTTGATTTAGACCTTTTCCTTCTTTTTGTCGCTGACAATGACCTTCTTTTCCAGCTTGGTGGCCTCCTTATAGGGTCTCACCAGCAGGAAGATCATACCGCCCAGCACCAGGAAGGCGAAGATCAGTGCGATCACGTCACCGGCATTGGCAATGCCACCGCTGAACAACTGACCGAAGCGATAGATCATCAGGGATACGGCGTAGGCGAATACGCACTGGTATGCAATGGCGAAGGCAGTCCACTTGGCACTGTTCATCTCGCGCTTGATGGCGCCCATTGCCGCAAAGCAGGGTGCGCACAGCAGGTTGAACACCAGGAAGGAGAAGCCTGCCAGGGCACTGGTGAAGCGGAAACCGGTCACGCCGAACACGGCCACGACCTCCTCCTTTGCCACAAGCCCCATAATGGTCGCCACGGCAGCAGTGGGCTGATTGAAGCCGATCGGCGCAAACAGCCAGGCAAAGGCATTACCGATATGATCCATCAGAGCGGTAAAGACAATGCCCTCCTCTACGTACAAATCGCAAACAAGCTTGCCACCGGCAGTGCCCAGATGGCTGAATACCCAGATCACGATAGTAGAAAGCAGGATAACGGTACCCGCTTTTTTGATAAAGGACCATCCGCGCTCCCACATAGAACGCATAATATTGCCAAAGGTAGGCATGTGATAAGGGGGAAGCTCCATTACAAAGGGAGAGGGATCGCCGGCAAACAAACGCGTCTTCTTCAGCATCAGACCCGAGATCACAACAGCGGCAATACCAACAAAGTACGCAACCGGTGCGACCCACCAGCCCTTGGCCGCTCCGCCAAAGCAGAGTGCCGCGATCATAGCAATGATCGGCAGCTTCGCACCGCAGGGGATGAACGTGGTGGTCGTAATGGTCATACGGCGGTCACGCTCATTTTCAATAGTTCGGCTCGCCATAATGCCGGGCACACCGCAGCCGGTACCGACCAGCATCGGGATAAAGGATTTACCGGAAAGTCCGAATTTGCGGAACAGACGGTCCAGCACGAAGGCTACGCGGGACATATAACCGCAAGCCTCCAGAAAAGCAAGGAAGATAAAGAGCACCAGGATCTGCGGCACAAAGCCAAGCACGGCACCAACACCGCCCACAACGCCCTCCAGAACAAGGCTTTCCAGCCAGGGGGCGCAATTTATAGCGGTCAGCAGCTTGCCGACCAGCACGGGAACACCGGGCACCCACACACCGTAGTCATTGGGCGCGGGCTCAGCAAACGCATAACCCGTCAATATGTCGATCGCGGCAAGGTAATCCGCCTTAGAATAGGTGAATTCCTCTTCCTCAAGAGTCTCCTCGTTTTCGATCGTAACAGATGCCTCTGCTCCGTCGGGGATCAGAGCACCGATCGCCTTCAGCGCAGAAGCGGCGGCAGCACGCTTCTGTGCATCCTCAGACTGCATCATGGAATAGAGAGAATCCAACGCAAAGCCGGAGTTTTCGGCTTCATCTGTACCAAGGAAGGCGTCAATGGCATTTTGTGCTTCGGTATACTCCTCCACGGCCGCCTCATACTTCTTCTGACCAATACCAAGGAAGTGGAAGCCGTCACCAAAAAGTCCGTCGTTGGTAAAGTCGGTGACCCAGGTTCCCACGGTACTAACCGAAATGAAGTACACAAGGAACATGATCAGTGCAAAAATGGGCAGTGCGGCAATACGGTGTGTCATCACGCGATCGATCTTATCCGAGACCGACAGCAGCGTAGAGCTTCTGCGCACATAAGCACCCTTGATCAGCTTATCGATGTAATTGTAGCGCTCGTTGGCAATGATCGATTCGGCATCGTCATCCAACGCCTCCTCGGCGGCAACGATATCCTTTTCAATATGGCTCAGCACCTCTGGCTCGATCTGCAGCTTTTCCAGCACCTTATCATCGCGCTCGAAGATTTTGATGGCATACCACCTTTGCTGCTCCTCGGGCAAGCCGTGTACGGCTGCCTCCTCGATATGCGCAATGGCATGCTCCACTACACCCGAAAAATGGTGTCCCGGCACGACGACCTGGCCCCTTCGGGCTGCCTCGACCGCCACCTCGATCGCCTCAAAAATCCCCTCTTCCTTCAGCGCGGAGATCTCCATAATGGGGCAACCGATGGCCTTGGAGATCTTTTCAATATTGATCTTATCTCCGTTCTTACGCAAAATATCCATCATATTGATGGCGACTACCACGGGGATGCCCAGCTCGGTCAGCTGCGTGGTAAGATACAGATTGCGTTCCAGGTTGGTGCCGTCGATGATGTTCAGGATGGCATCGGGGCGCTCCTCTACCAGATAATTTCTGGCAACGACCTCCTCCAGCGTGTAGGGCGAGAGGGAGTAGATACCGGGCAGGTCGGTGATCACAACACCGTCATGCTTTTTCAGCTTGCCCTCCTTCTTCTCCACCGTTACGCCGGGCCAGTTTCCCACAAACTGATTGGAGCCGGTCAGCGCATTGAACAACGTGGTCTTACCACAGTTCGGATTGCCCGCAAGGGCGATTTTCAGATCCATCTTTTCTCTCCTTATTAGTACAGACTAACTTTTGATCGATAAATAAATCGGTGCCGATGCGGTGGATCATTCCACCTCTATCTTTTCGGCATCCTCTAAGCGAAGCGATAGCTCGTAGCCGCGGACCGTAATCTCGATAGGATCACCCAGGGGTGCGACCTTGCGCACACGCAGCTCTACGCCTTTGGTAATACCCATATCCATGATGCGACGACGGATGGCGCCCTCTCCGTGAAGCTTAACGACTCTTGCACTACCACCCACGGGGATCTGCCGCAATGTATTCATATCCGTTCCTCCTTATGCCATATAAAGCGAAAACGTCGCCTTGTTTTTTTGTTAGCGTTACCTAACTACCAAAATTATAGCTAATATTTGCCGTTTTGTCAATAGTTTTTCTTTCATTTGGCATTTTTTGTTTGTTTTTGCAATGCAAAATGGCATATTCTTCTCGGTTTTGTGAATTGCGCACAAAGGTTTGTAAAGTGTGGCTTCTCCTTTGCGGCGATTTCGCCCTCCGCTATTGACATCAAAGCCAAAACGGCGTATAATAAGGATGGCTTTCAGTTTCAACTACCGTGTCAAAAGGAGTATTGCTATGCAGAAACAAAATATTGGCAAGCGCATCTGCACCTTATCTATCGTTCTGGGCATCATCGGTGCCGTTGCCTGTGTTGCTCTCGCCGCCTTTTATCTGATCACCGCTCTCACCTCCAACGATCCTTCTCTGCTGCTCACCGGCATCATCGGTGCCGTGATCTGCCTGATCGGTGCGGTGCTTTCTCCCCTCTGCTCTCAGATCCTGTACGGCTTTGGCCGTTTGCTGATCAACAGCGAGGAGCAGCTTACCGTGCAACGCGAGACCAGAGATCTGCTGCGCGCAGCACTTTCTGACGGTGCACTTTCCGAGGAGATCGCCCGCAAGGTCGGTCAAGTGGTTGCCAAGGCGACCGCTGCGGCACCTGCCGCACGCCCCACCGCACAGCCGGTGGCAAGACCCGTTGCACAAAGACCCGTTGCGCAGCCGGTAGCTCCTGCACCTCAACCCGTGGCTCCTGCCGCTGCTTCCGTAGCACCCGCCAAGTCCGAGGTCGCGCCCGCACCCGTAGCACCTGCGCCCGTAGCTCCTGCTCCCGTTGCACCTGCACCCGCGCCTGCAAAGGCCGCACCGCAGACCGCATCCGCACCGGTGCCTCCCCCCACCCCCCTCGCGCCCGTTACGTCTGCGCAGCAGCCGCAGCCGCTCAAGCCCCTTGGCAGAAACGATCAGACCTACTGATCCTGAAAAGGCACGCAACCTTTTGTTGCGTGCCTTTTTTATATAATGGTAGCATTTTCCGTCGATCCCTCACCTTGACACCGTGGCGCGAATATGCTATCATTACATACAGAAAGATTGTCGAAAGGAGCCGATATGAGCGATATTTTTGATTACCTGACCTGGCGCGGTGACCTCACCTTCGGCAATGCCCCTCTTTGCCCCGTGGATGCCTTGATCTTTTCGATCCTGCCCTACATCCGTCTGGAGACATATGTTCCCGACTCTCCCAAGGCAGAGCCTGTGCGCCTTGCCGATGCAGCATCTGCTTATCTGCGTGATCATCCCGCCGGCGCAGCGCGGGATGATCATCGCCGCCTGCTGGAGCGACTCATCGCCTCTCCGCGCTTTGCGCCACTGCGTCTCTTAGCGGCTCAAAAGGAGCTGAATTTCGAGGACGGTATGCAATTTGCCGCACTGACCATCCTTTTGCCCGGCCAAAATCTGTTCGTTTCCTTCGAAGGCACCGATGATACGCTGGTGGGCTGGAAGGAGGACCTGCGCATGAGCTATGAGTGCCCGGTGCCCGCCCAGCTGCGCGCCAAGGAATATCTGCGCGCCGTAGCCGCCGCACATCCGCTGCGCCGCATTTTTGTGGGCGGCCATTCAAAGGGTGGAAATCTGGCGATGTTCTCGGCAGTACATAGCGGCCCCGAGCATCGCCACCGCATCCGCGCAGTCTATAACAACGATGGTCCCGGCTTTTGTGATGACACCATCTCCTCCCCCGACTATCTGGAAATGCGAGACCGCATCCACACCTATCTGCCACAGTCCTCTATCGTGGCCGTGCTGCTGGAGCACGACAGCAATTATAAGATCGTAAAAAGCGACACGGTAGGTATTATGCAGCACGATGCCTTTTCCTGGCAGGTGTTGGGAAATGATTTCATCTATGCCACCGAACGTACCGCATTCGGAGAGGATACCGAGGAGATCCTGGATCGCTTTGTGAAGGAGCTGAGCCAAGAGCGCAAGCGCGCGTTCAGCGAGGCATTGTTCACCGTGCTGGAGGCTGCCGAGCAGGATACCATCTCCGGTATTACCGGAAACAAGCTGCAAAGTCTGAAAAAGATCCTGGCTTCCTATGCAGGTCTGGATCCCGAGATGCGTGACGTGCTGAACAAGTCCTTTGCCTCGCTGAACCGCTTGCGCAAGGATGTCCGCCGCACCCGCGCCCTGACGGACGCTTCAAAATCCTCATAATATCACCCCGTTGCGCCACTTTTTGGTGCAACGGGTGCTTTTTGCCCATTGGGCGGACTTGACGGCGAAGCAAAAATCGGATATACTAAAAAAAGAAAGTGAGGAATGCTTATGGACCGGATGAAGCGCGCCTGTATGGCGCTTTACCGTCTTGCCTTTCCGGGCGAGACCGATGCCTTTACAGAGGCACTGTTTGATCGTTATTACCCCACGTGCATCCGCACGGTTTGCGAAAATGGCGAGCCGATCTCGATGCTGTTTTCGATCCCCTACCCTATGCTGACCGAGGAGGGCGAGGTGGAGTCCCACTATCTTTACGGTGTGGCCACGCACCCCGATCACCGCGGCAAGGGGCTGGCAAAGCAGCTGCTCGCCGCAGAGGCGGCGCGCTATCCTGTTTTTTTGCGCCCGATGACGCCCTCTCTCTTTGCGTTTTATGAAAAAGCGGGCTTTACGCCCATCTCTCCCATCCAGAGCTGGGAGGAGGAAGCCACGCCGGGCGACGAGCATTGCCGCCATATTTCGGCAACCGAGTATTTGGATGCACGCGTTTACCACGCGCTGCTCCCCCTTTGCACCCCCACCGAGACCTTTCTTTCTCTGTATGAGCAGGGCGGCGGTGGCTTTGTGGAGTGCGGTGAGGAGGCCGCGGCGCTGTACGATCTGCAGGGCGATACGGTGATATTCAAGGAATTTTGGGGCAGCGTGCATCTTGCCCCCCGTATGGCAGGCTTTGTGGGTGGAAAGCGCCTTTCGCTGCGCCGCTATCATCCAAACGGCGAGCCCTTTGGCGTTGGCATCGGCATTCCTGCAGAGGCAGCCTTTCTGGCAGCACTTGACTGATCTCTGACACCTTATTTTATCGGAAAGGAGGACACGAAAATGGAAAAAGCCCGGGAACGGGTCATTTTACACTGCGATTGCAACGGATTTTTTGCATCGGTAGAGACCCTGCTCGACCCTGCGCTGGCCGACGTACCAATGGTGGTGACCGGTGACCCCGAAAGCCGCCACGGCATCATTCTGGCTAAGAACGAAAGAGCAAAAAAATACGGCATCCAGACCGCCGAGACCATTTGGCAGGCCAAGCAGAAATGTCCCGGCCTCGTCTGTGTCCTCCCTCACCACAATATGTACGGCAAGATCTCTAAAAGAGTGAACGCCATCTATCTGGACTACACCGATCTGGTAGACCCCTTCGGTATCGACGAATCCTTTCTGGACGTCACCGGAAGCCTGCGGCTCTTCAAAAAGTCGCCCCGTGAGCTGGCCGACGAGATCCGCGAGCGTGTGAAGCGGGAGATCGGCATTACCATCTCGGTGGGTGTCAGCTTCTGTCGCGTTTTTGCCAAGCTGGGCAGCGACTACAAAAAGCCGGACGCCACCACCGTGATCGATCGCACCAATTACAAGGAGATCGCCTTCCCTCTCCCGGTCTCTGCCCTGCTGTTTGCCGGCAGGCGCACCACCGAGGTGCTGAGCCGGATGGGCATTCAGACCATCGGCGATCTGGCAGGTACCGAGCGCCATGTGGTGGCCGACCGCCTTGGTGAGGCAGGCGATACGCTCTGGCGTTATGCAGCCGGCCTTGACGAGGAGCCGGTGCATAGCTATTGGGATCGCCCCGCCCCCAAATCGGTAGGGAACGGCATGACCTTCCGCCGCGACATTGCGGGGGCGGATGAGATCCGCGCAGGCGTGATGGCCATGGCGGATCTGGTGGCCGCCAGACTGCGCGAGGCGGATCGCAAATGCACCGTGGTGCAGGTACAGATCAAGGACCCCAACTTCCGCACCGTACAGCGACAATGCACGCTGCGCCGTGCCACCTGGCTCCAGCAGGACATCGTGGCCCACGCCATGGATCTGATCGCGGCCTCGGTGGGCTTTGGCGCCAGCATCCGCGCGCTGACCGTGACCGCCGCCGGTCTGGTCTCCCCCGGAGACACCGAGGAGCAGCTGGATATGTTCTCGGTTGCCGACAACAGGAACGATAAGCAAGAAACGGTAGAAAAGGCGATGGCAGATATCCGAGGCAAGCACGGCAGAGCCAGCATCCAGCTGGGCTGCTATCAAAACCCCGACATCGGAACCGGAAAAAGCCGAAAATGGGATGAAAAAGAGCCGTAGACCGAGAAATCCCGCGATTTTCGTTATTTTTCCACAAAAAATTAACCAAATACTGCACAAAATCGCCGGAAACGCCGCTTGACAAGCAATATATATTTATGGTATAATTTTCCCACAATATCCGTGAGGGAGTAGTTACGCCTTAGCGCGGGTAAGTCAACATCACTGGCCGATCCTCGGTCTGGCTTACCTTGATTAACGAGACTCATGTAGGGTTATGCTCTGCATGGGTCTCTTTTTTCGCCAAATCGTAAAACAAACCACGGTGCCCCAAAGGGGCAGAGAGGAGTAACATGAAACACTATCTGGAAGAAAGCAACGTCGTTCTAAAGGAGCTGGACAGCTCCGAGCAGGGTCTTTCCGAGCAGGAAGCCGCCGCTCGCCTGGAGAAGAACGGCAAAAACAAGCTGGCAGAGGGTAAAAAGGAGTCGCTGATCCACCGCTTTCTGAAGCAGCTGGCCGAGCCCATGACCATTATTCTGCTGGTGGCCGCCGCCATCGCCGCAGGTATGGAGATCTACAACGGCGTTCAGCAGGGTCACTGGGAGTTCCCCTTTGACGTGGTGATCATTCTCGCCGTGGTCCTGATCAATGCGATTCTTGGCGTGTTCCAGGAAAGCAAAGCCGAAAAAGCCATTGAGGCGCTGCAGCAGATCGCAGCCGCTACCTCCAAGGTCATCCGTGACGGCAAGCAGATCACCGTACACAGTGAGGATCTGGTGGTCGGTGACATTATCGTGCTGGAGGCAGGCGATGCCGTGCCCGCCGATGCCCGTATCATTGAATGTGCCTCGATGAAGATCGAAGAGGCCGCGCTGACCGGCGAATCGGTGCCGGTTACCAAGCAGGAAGGCACTATGACCGCCAATGCTAACGGTGACGTAGCCCTTGGCGACCGCAAGAATATGGTCTTTATGGGCTCTACCGTGGTCTACGGCCGCGGCAAGGCCGTTGTGACCGGCACCGGCATGGATACCGAGATGGGCAAGATCGCCGATGCACTCTCTCAGGCACAGGAGGGCAAGACCCCTCTGCAGCAGAAGCTGGCCGGCCTCTCAAAGGTATTGACCTATCTGGTCATCGGCATCTGCGTGGTCGTGTTCGGCATCAATCTGATCCGTTCGCTGGTGGTTGGCGACGGCTTCAGCTTCGCCGTAGCAATGAACTTCTTTATGGTTGCCATCTCTCTGGCGGTAGCCGCCATCCCCGAGGGTCTTTCCACCGTTGTGACTATCGTGCTTTCTATTGGTGTGACCAATATGTCCAAGCGCAACGCCATCATCCGTAAGCTGACCGCCGTAGAGACTCTGGGCTGCACCCAGATCATCTGCTCGGATAAGACCGGTACCCTGACCCAGAACAAGATGACCGTTGTGGATCATTTTGCCGATGACGAGAAGCTGCTGGCCACCGCAATGTCTATGTGCTCCGATGCAGAATTCGACCGCGAGGCCAAGACTGCCGTGGGCGAGCCCACTGAGTGCGCGCTGGTCAACTATGCCGAGACACTGGGGCTTGATAAGAATGATCAGAAGCTGGAGTACGTCCGTATCGGAGAGGTTCCCTTTGACTCGATGCGTAAGATGATGACCACCGTTCACAACGTGAACGGCAATCTTGTGCAGTTCACCAAGGGCGCTCCCGATGAGATCCTGAAGCGCTGCACCACCGCCCTTTGGCAGGGTGCTGAGGTGCCTATGACCGAGGAGATCCGCGCCGAGATCCTGGCCGCCAACAAGAAGATGGCCGATCAGGCGCTCCGCGTGCTGGCAGCCGCCAAAAAGGCGCTTTCCGCCGAGCCTGCCGCTTACGAGGCCGAGGCCGTAGAGTGTGATCTGTGCTTCGTGGGTCTGACCGGTATGATCGACCCCGTCCGTCCCGAGGTCAAGCCCGCTATCGACCAGTGCCGCTCCGCCGGCATCCGTCCCATTATGATCACCGGTGACCACAAGGATACTGCTGTGGCCATCGCCATGCAGCTGGGTATTATCGAGAACGCCTCGCAGGCGATCACCGGCGCTGAGCTGGACAACATCTCCGACGAGGAGTTTGAGACCGCCGTTGAGCAGTACTCGGTCTACGCACGCGTGCAGCCCGAGCATAAGACCCGTATCGTCAATGCCTGGCGCAAAAAGGGCAAGGTCACCGCAATGACCGGTGACGGCGTCAACGACGCGCCCTCCATCAAGAACGCCGACATCGGCGTGGGTATGGGCATCACCGGCACCGACGTGACCAAGAATGTGGCCGATATGATCCTGGCCGATGATAACTTTGCCACCATCGTCTCCGCCGCAGGCGAGGGACGCCGCATCTACGACAACATCCGCAAGGCCATCCAGTTCCTGCTGGCATCCAACCTCTCTGAGGTGCTGGCCATCTTCGCCGCTACCCTGATCGGCTTCACCATCTTCCAGCCCGTGCAGCTGCTGTGGATCAACCTGATCACCGACTGCTTCCCTGCGCTGGCACTGGGTATGGAGAAGCCCGAGGCAAACGTAATGAAGCGCAAGCCCCGTGACAGCAAGGAGGGCGTCTTTGCCGGCGGCCTTGGCGCCGCCGTGGTCTACCAGGGCGTACTGGTGACCGCCATCACCCTGATCTCCTATTTTGTCGGTCACTATCTGGAGGCCGGCAACTTCGACATCCACATGGAAAGCGTACACGGTACCACGATGGCATTCCTGACGCTGGCTATGTGTGAGGTGTTCCACTCCTTCAACATGCGCTCCCTGCGCGGCTCCATCTTCACGATGAAGGGCCAGAACAAGTGGCTCTGGGGTGCAGGCCTGCTCTCTCTGGCACTGACCTCGGTGGTAGTTCTGATCGATCCCATCGCCAAGGCCTTCAGCATGACCGCTATTGACGCGAAGGAATACTTTATCGCCATGGCGCTCGGCTTTGCCATCATCCCGCTGGTTGAAATCGTCAAGCTGGTGCACCGCCTGATCGATAAGAAGCGCGGCATTGAGCATAACAACTGATAAAAAGCCCAAGGGCGGTTGACAACGACCGCCCTTTTTGTTATACTGAGCATATCAAGAACCACAGAAACGGAAACGATCATGGGAAAATTTGACGGTATCTTACTTTGCTCCGACTTTGACCAGACCATGGGCGTCGGCGGCGTGGTGACCCCCGACAACTGCAGGGCGATCGAGTACTTTCAGCAAAACGGCGGACTGTTCACCATCATCAGCGGCAGAAATCCGCTCTTTTTGAAAAATCATCAAGAGGGCTTTCGCGTCAATGCCCCGTTGGTGGGCTATAACGGCGCGCGCATCCTGGATCAGAACACCGGCGAGGTGCTGCATTCAGGCGGCAGGCAGGATATGCTGGCGCTGGACATTGCCGAGCAGCTCTGGGATACCGAGCCCACGGTGCGAAGGGTGGTCATGCACGACAGGACCACCCATTCGCTGACCTGCCATCGGGAGGAACGCGAAGGCACGGTGCGCACCATCAAGGAGCTGCGGGATGCCTGTGAAATGCCCCTTTACAACGTGCTTTGCTGTGCGCAAACACCGGAGGAGACCGAGGCACTGCTGTACAAGCTGAGACGCATAGCGCCTCCCTGCTTTGAGATCGCACGCAGCTGGGCGGCAGGCATTGAGATCATTTGCATGGAGGATCGCAAGGGCCCTGCCGCGCTGCGATTGAAGAAGATGCTGGGCGCGCGGCTGCTGGTGACCGCAGGTGACTTTGAAAACGACATTTCTATGCTGGAAATGGGAGACATCAGCTACGCGGTGGAAAACGCCCTACCCCACGTCAAGGCGGCGGCAAAAAGACAGACCGTGCATTACGAGCAGAGTGCCATCGCCGCCATCGTCGCGGAATTGGAAAAAGAGCTTTAAGCAAAAAAGGACAGCTCGCTGTCCTTTTTGCTTTTTTCAAAATCCACTTGCAAAGCAGAGTGCATCATGATACAATAAAAGCAACCCATCCGAAAGGAGCTCGCACCGTGAAAGAAGTCCATCTGATCTGTAACGCGCATATCGACCCCATCTGGCAATGGGAATGGGAGGAGGGTGCCGCAGCGGCACTTTCCACCTTCCGCTCCGCCGTCGACCTTGCAGAGGAGTTTGACTACATCTTCTGCCACAATGAGGTCACCCTTTATAAATATATTGCGGAATATGCCCCCGCCCTGTTCACACGCATCAAAAAGCTGGTACGAGAGGGCAAGTGGCACATTATGGGCGGCTGGTATCTCCAGCCCGACTGCAACATGCCCTCGGGCGAGAGCATGGTACGCCAGATCCTGATGGGGCACCGCTATTTTGAAGAAAACTTTGGCGTAAAGCCAACCACCGCCATCAACTTTGACTCCTTCGGTCACTCCTCCGGTCTGCCTCAGATCCTGAGCAAATGCGGACAGGACAGCTACATCATCACCCGCCCCGGCTCCGAGCCCATTCCGTCCAGCCAATTCTGGTGGGAGGGCGTAGACGGCAGCCGCGTGAAGGTAGGCGTACGTAGCACCTATCTCACACATCTGGGCACCGCTGCAAAGGATATCAAGCACCGCATCCAAAACCGCCCCGAGGATACCATTTTCGTGCTGTGGGGCGTGGGCAACCACGGCGGCGGTCCCTCCCGTCGGGATCTTGCCGACATCGAGGCACTGAAAAAGGAGCTGGCAGATGAGTTCACCATCATCCACTCCACCCCCGAGCAGTTTTTTGCCAAGCTGGATCCCAAGGCGGTGCATAACAAGGCGCTGCGACTGGTGCAGCCCGGCTGCTACACCTCCATGGCACAGGTCAAGCAAAAGCACGCAGAGGTGGAGAACAACCTCTACATGGTAGAAAAGCTCTGCTCCATGGCCTCTCTGCGCGGCCTCATGGAATATCCCGAGCAGGAGCTGGATGAGGCGACCACTGACCTTTTGAATATGGAATTTCACGACGTGCTGCCCGGCACCTGCATTCGCGCAGGCGAGCAGAACGGTCTGCAGTATGCCGATCATGCCCTGCTGATCCTCAACCGCCTGCGCGCCAGAGCGTATTTTGCGCTTTGCGCCGCAGAGCCTCGCGCCAAGGAAGGAGAATATCCCATCCTCGTCTACAATCCCCAGCCCTACGAGCTGGAGACCGAGGTGATCTGCGAGATGATGATGGCGGATCAAAACTGGAGGGAGGATATCCACTCCCGTCTGCGGCTGTTTGACGCCAAGGGGCAGGAGCTGCCCCTGCAGCAGATCAAGGAGGAGAGCTGCCTTAATCTGGACTGGCGCAAGCGATTTATCTTCCGTGCGCCTCTCGCACCCATGGACGTGACCCGTTTTTCCCTGTATGCGGATCACGCCCCCACCGAGCCTGCCATATCGCGTGTCAACGACGACATCGTGGTGGACAGCACCGTGACCGTTGAGGGTCGCAAGGTGCAAAAGCACGTGGAGATCGACAGTAAAACGGGACTGATGCGCTCCTACCGCATCGACGGCAAGGAATATGCCGCAAAAAAGCCATATCTCGGTAAACGGGGTCTGTTTTTGCCTGTTTTCTACAAGGATAATCCCGACCCGTGGGCCATGTCCAAGGAGCAGGAAAGGGCCATCGGCACCGAACCTGTTCCATTCACCCTAATGGCAGAGCCGAACGGCCCCTTTGCGGGCATGAAATCCTTTCAGATCATCGAGGATGGCCCCATCTACACCGCCGCCGAGGCATTTTTCTCGTGCGAGAACACCAAACTGCGCGTGGAGTACGACATCTACAAGCACTCCTTTGACGTAGACGTGAAGGTGGACGTGTTTATGAATGATGCCAACCGTATGCTCCGCCTGGCATTGCCTACTGAGGCAAAGGGATGTTTGGGACAGACCGCCTTCGGCACCGAGTCCCTCTTTCTTGACGGGCGAGAAAACGTGGCGCAGCGCTTTGTGGCACTGACCGAGGATGGGGACACCGCCCTGGCGCTGCTGAACCGCGGCACCTACGGTTCTATCTTCAAGGACGGCGTGCTTTCCATGTCGCTGCTGCGCGGTATTACCTACTGCGGCCATCCCATTCTGGACAGACCCATCATCCCGACCGACAAGTTCGTCAAAAAAGCCGATATGGGAGAGCGGAATTTCGCCTTCCGTCTGACCGCCGCACCCGTGGCGGCATTGGAGCGGCTGGCGACGGAATTCAACACGCCTCCTTACGCCTGCAACGTCTTCCCTGCCGAGGCGGGGCTGCCCGGTGCAAATAAGCCTCAAGCACCCTTCTCCCTGGATATTTCCGACCGCAACGTGGTGCTTGTAACCATAAAAAAGCAATACGGTAGCAAAAATTTCATCCTTCGCCTGCTGAATAACAGCCGCGAAGACAAGAGCTGCACCGTTACCCTCTGCAACAAAGCCGCCTCCCTTACCTTCGGCAAATACGAGGTCAAGACCCTGCTCTGGAACGGCGAGCGCCTCACCGAGCAGGATATGCTGCTCATATAAAATACCAAAACCAAAAAGCGCTTCGCAAAATTGCGAAGCGCTTTTTGATTATTCGATAAAGTCCGTCTCGGTCACAAGACCGTCTCTGAAGAGGAAGGTCTTTACGGTGTTATGAGTGATACGGAAGCGATGCTCGGTGTCGAACAGTCGCAGCGTCACGTCAGTATGCTTCCCTGCCGTTTCATAGCAGCGCAAAATGATGCCATTGCCATCGGCATGCTCCTTGATGGCGGTCACGGCAACATTCTCTGCCGACAGCCGCGCACCCGTAAATGCGGTAGGAAGCTGCCCCTTATGGAAGGTCTCGGTCACAGCGATCGGGGGCTGCTGCAGCTCCTTCGCGCGTTTTTCCGCATCCGCAAGAGAGCGGAGCGGGAAGATGCTGTAAGCAAAGCGATGCTCTCCCTGCTCCATAAATTCGCAGAATTCATCGCGATGCTCCTGACCGAAATGGTCGGCATACATAGCACTGCGCAGCACCGTGAGAGAAAGAGCGTTGCTCTGTGCCTCAAAGCTATGCTTGCAATCATTGGCAATACCGATGCCGCCGCAACTGCCCTGCAGGGCGATCCAGTCACCGCAGACCTGCTCACCGCCGTCAGTGGGGCGCTCGATGCTGCCGAAGGGGATCTTGCCATATGCCCGATGCCCCTTACCCGCAAGCGGAAAACAGAATTTCAGCACACGGAATTTTTCTCTGAAATCGATCTTGACCCGCACCTCCACCGTGTCGCTGTCGGCTGACAGATAATAGTCGCGGATGATGTGACTGCCTCCAAAGCTCTGCACGGTGCGGATGCCTGCGCGCACGGGACCCTGCTCGATCATATGGGCGCTGCCCCGCATGTCGCAAGGCACGCGATCCTTGAAGAATTGCTCCCCGTGTGCCCATGTGTCATGTTTCTCGTCATCATAAAGCGCCAGCTCGGTGGGGGCGGAAAGCAGCTCGACATTCCTCGTCTTATCAAAGAGAGAGCAAAGCTCACCATTCTCAGAAAACGCGACCCGTATACGGGCATTTTCCATCAAACGGTCGGTAACTGTCAACGGGTTTTCAAACGCCGCCCCCTCGGTTTCGCGGAATACGCGGTATACCGCATACCCAAAGGCGGGTAGGCTTGCGGTAAAGAGGGTGGCATATTTATCCCGATGATTGGTCTTGGAATCCCGCACCGTTTGCCGTGGAATTGCCTTTCCCGTCGCATCGGTCACGCGGGAATATACCTTGCGCAGATGCACCGATGCCCGAACGGGAAAGGCGTGAGGATTGAACACCACCACCGGATAGCCAATGACTTCGGCATCCTCCGTGCTGACATAGCCCGGTGCGTGCCCTGCAAGGGTGTCGATCTGCCAGGAGATCTGCTGGCAAGCAAAATTGGTCACACGATCCGCGATCGCCATGGCCTCGCCGTGCACCTTAGCGGCATCCTCGTACGCCTCGCGGATCGAGCAGCCGCCGAGAATGTCGTGAAACTGGTTAAACAGTACCCGTTCCCAGGCATATTGCAGATCCTTGGCGGGATAAACCATACCCGTGAGCTTGGCGGAAAGCACCGCCATCCGTTCGGCGGTAAGCAACGACCGCTCTGCCGCACGGTTACCCTGCTTGATCTCGGCGCAGGCACTGTAGCAGCCCTTGGCGTGATACTGGAGATCATCTCGCACCACGGGAGCGTTTTTCGTATCCTGTGCGGCAAAATACGTATCGGGATCCGCATACACGAACCGCTCGTCCAGCTCCTTGTGCATACGATCCAGCAATGTCACGGTGGGGCCGCCGCCATGATTGCCTACCCCGTAGAAGGCCATCTGGTCACATTGCTCGGCATCGGCCAGCTCGGCGATCCTGCCGAATTGATCTACCCCACGATTGTTGCGCACACCATCAATATTGTAGCGGTGAGGAATACGGTAGGTCTTCACGCGGCTGCCGTCTGCACTCTCCCACAAAAACAGATGTGCAGGCAGCGACTTTTCTTCGGGGGAGGGGCGCATAAATACGTAATTCTTCATACGGCTCTGCCGCAGGATCATCGGCAAGCTACCGTTGTGTCCAAAGGAGTCCACGTTATATCCCGTCTCTGCCATTTTGCCGAATTTTTCCTGAAAATAGCGCTGAGTGATGAGGGCGTGCCTCGCAAAAGACTCGCCACACGGAATATTGCAATCCGGCTGCAGCAGCCAGCCACCCGTGATACACCAGCGTCCCTCCCGCACGCGCTCCCGTATCTCGCGGAACATCTCGGGGTCGCTCTGCTCGATCCACATATAGTAGGCACCGCAAGCAGAGGTGAATTTAAAATCCTCATATTCCTTCATGCGGTCCAAGGCACTACGAAAGGTTGCTTTTATTTCGGCAAAGCCCTCCTGCCACTGCCAGAGCCAGACGGGATCCAGATGCGCATTTCCGATCAGATATACTTTTTTCATATATTTCCGCTCCCCTTTCCGATTTTTTCACTATTATCATATCAAATATTTCGCAAAGAATCTATAGCACTTTTTTTGCAAAATATTGCATTTCTTCGGACGGCATGATACAATAATAAAAAAAGGAAGTTATCATCATGATCATACTGAAAAAACAGCAGCAGATCGGCGACGGCCTGCTCTCAGCCTCCCGCAAGCGCTTTTCCGGAGGGGCGGGGGCGCACATACACGAATTTTTTGAGATCGAGCTGGTGCTTTCCGGTAGCGGTACCTGCGTGATCGACGGCAACACCTACCCCATGCGGCAGGGCTCCCTGTTTTTGTTGACTCCCGCCAACACGCACGCCGTGCAGGATGCGGATGCTGAGCTGATCAACGTGATGTTCCAATGCGACTATAACGGCAATGCATTTTCCACCGTTCTGTCGGGCGCTCTGTCCTCCCCCCTTTTCCTATTGGAGCCGCAGGAATACGAGCTGATGGTCACATTTTTCGCCGAGCTGATACGGGTGCAGGAAAGCAATCCTCATTATGCCCGCACCCTGCTGGACTGCGCCCTGCAACGGCTTGCGGAGCATCCCCGTGCCGCGAGCGACACGGTACTGCCCTATATTCAGCACGCCCTGCTATATATCACCGAGCATTTCCGTGACGGCATCACGTTGGCGGATACCGCCGCCCATATCGGTCTTTCTGCCACCTATTTTTCTGAGCTTTTCGCTGCCGAGACCGGCACGCCTTTCAAGGTATATTTGGACAATATCCGCTTTTCTCACGCGAAAAATCTGCTGGCCTTTACCGACATTCCGATCTGCCGGATCTACGAGTACGCCGGCTTTGGTGACTACGCCAATTTCTCCCGTCGCTTCCATCGGCTGATGGGTGTCACACCCAGCGAATATCGCAAAAAACACAAAACGGTATAAAAAAATGGGAGCAAATGCTCCCATTTTTTTATCTTCTGCCGCGGCTACCGCCGGAGAAACCGCCTCCGCCGCCTCCACCGCTGCTGCCGGAATTGCTCTGTATACGCACACGCGTGACAAAGCTGCCTACAAAATGGTCCACGCTTTCTGTCAGCTGCAAATTGGCATATCGACTGAGCGGATAACTCTCGCCATGGCGCTTTTTGCGATAGCTGAGAAAAACGCAAAGCACGGTGATGCCACCGATCAAAAGCCCAACACCAATGCCAACGCCTGCGATCCAAAGAGGCCGTTGACGGTACCACTCGTCGATCTCATCGCTTACAAGCGAAAAAAATCGCGTGGCGCCCTCTGCCAAACGATCGTTTTTCAGATCACCATAGACCTGCGGATCATCGAGAATCGCATTGGATTCGGAAATGGTCATCATCTTGTCGGCGCGATTAAAAAGAAACATCTCGTAATAGCAAACACCTGACGCATTCCGATCAATGACCAGAACCGCCGCGTGCTCACCCTGATCGGCACCGCACAGCGCCGCTACCTCACGCTCGGTAAGCTGACGGGTAGCGGTGACCAGAAAAAGCCTGACATCACGAGGAGACCTGCCCTGCAGATCGGCAATGGCCTGCTCCTCCTCCAAGGTGAGAAGGTCTGCCTTATCCTGCACCGTGATCTCCATCGGCACAACGGCAGCCTCAGCAGCAAGGGGCAGGATCAGTACGATACAAAGCAGCATCGCAAAGCAGAAAAACAGTGTTTTTTTCATACCGTCTCCCCCTTTTTTACATCACAAGGGCCGTGATCAGCCCTGCCAGAAGACCGGTGACAGCACCCACCACAGCGCCGAGAATGGCCAGCTTCTTGCCGCTGACCGGCACTCTGCCGTACACCTTGCCGGTGTAGCCGTTCATTGCATAAGTATAGGTTTTACCGCGACGGATATAGTTCAGCAGCCAGATCGGCATCAACGTATAGTCCCAATGGATGCGATTGGTCACAAGATGCGGCATATTTGCCTGCACAGTATTGTAGCCATGAATGGTATTGCGCAAAAGCGTGCGGCTGTAATCGATCATACGTCCCTTGACCGCCTCGCGCACCGTCTCCTTTTCGATATCCCTCTTTTTGGCAAGAAAGCCGGAAAGATACGGCATGGAAAACTCCTGCAGAGAGTCGGAGGGGTATGGCAGAATACCGTCCAGCATCTCACGATCCTCCTCACGCAGCGCAGGAGTCACGATATCCTCAAAATGGATATCGCCCTTACGGTGAATGCGGAAATTGGAGGTCTCGGTATAGCGATAATCTCCCGAGCGCCAAACGCGCACCCGGGTCGCACGGGCAGTCATAGTAGCGGTGGTATCCGCATCGGTGACCCAAAAGGGATAGTAGATGCCGGTAATGCGTTCCACCTGCGCCTCCTCGGTGAAATCCTTTGGCAGGAACCATTTGCGCTTGGCAAATTTACGGAACGCCGCCTTGGCGCCCTCCTTGTCAAACTGAAACGGGATCACCTTGTGGGGGCGCATCTGCCCTGCCAGTCTGCCCACCAGGATCACGGGGCTATGACAATACGGGCACTCGGTAGCGGCGGTGTTATCATCGCAGACTACCCCTGCGCCGCAGGAGGAGCATTCGTACTGTCCCAGCTGTGCGCTGTATTCCTCATCGGGGATCTCACTCGCCTCCGCTGCCTTCTCGGCTGCTTCGCTGGCTGCATCCTCTGCCGCCTTGGCAGATTCGGTTTCGGCCAGCTCCTGCTCGGTGAACTCCGACCGACAGAATTCGCAGGCAAATTTTCCCTTACCTGGGTCAAAGCTAAGCCCTGCCGAGCAGTTGGGGCATTGATAGGTAATGGCCGCTTTCGTCTCCATATCTTACAGTCCTTTAGTCCTTTTTCTTGCCGCAGTTGGCACAGAATCTGCCGGTGTTTTTGGTACCGCACTCGGTGCAGAACCAACCATCACTCTCCGGCTTTTTGCTGCCGCATTCGCTGCAGAATTTACCGGTATTGACAGCGCCGCAGCTACAAGTCCAACCACCTGCCGCCTCCGGCTTCTTGCTACCGCACTCGGCGCAGAATTTGCCGGTGTTGACGGTGCCGCAGGCACAGGTCCAGCCACCCGCAGATGCCGCAGGTGCGGCTGCCGCAGCAGCCTGCTGCTGCATCTGCGCGCGATTCGTTTCAGAAAAGGCGCCAAAACCGCCTGCGGCATTCATACCCATTCCCATACCCATAAAGGTCTGGGCAGCGCCGGCGGAATTGCTGCCCGCCGCCTCAAAGCCGCGTGCCATCGCGCCCTGTACATAACCCTCGCGCACGGCGGCATCGCCCAGCATGGCGCCCTGATTGCGCATATTGATCAGCTTCTTGGATTCCTCGTCATAAGAAACGCTGGCAAGACCCACCGACTGGATCTCAAAGCCGCGCATATTGCGGAAGCTCTCATCAAGCTCGGTGGCCATATACTGCGACAGCTCGCGGGATTTGCTCGGCACGTGAGAAATGCGAATGCCGTCCACTGACATCTTATTGAGCGCCGCCTGCAGCGCCTCCAGGAACTCAGAGAGATACTGCTCGTTTATCTCGTTGAAATCCACACGCTCAGCATTTCTCGGCACCACCTCAGCATAAAACTTCAACGGATCGGTCACCTTAATGGAATAGTGACCAAAGGCGCGCAGAAACAGCTCGGAGTTATAAAAATTATCAAAGTAATTTACCGGCGTGCGGGTGCCGAATTTGATGCCCTTGATCTCCTGTAGATTGATGAAGAAGGCCTTCTGCGAGGCAGAAGGAACGCCACCATACTTAACGCGGCTGAAGGTCTCCTTCAGGCTATCGCCGAACTGCCCTGCAAACAGCGAGGGCATCGCAGAATTATCCACCTTATAATAACCGGGCTCAGCAGTAAAATCCACTACCTTACCACCATCCACCAGCAGCATGAACTGATTGTCGTATACATGGATGATCGAGCCGTTGGAAATGGTATCCGCCGTGCCACGCTTGTTATTATTTCTTTTATCCTTTGCTCTGACCTTAACACCCTTGGTGAAAACGATCTGCTCACCCATGCTGTCGGCCTCAAGCACCTCCTGCCAGCTATCGGCAAGACCGCCGCCGACAGCGTTGAATACTGCCTTTACAATACCCATTGTTCTTTCTCCTTTTCAGATATTAAAAAAACTCCGCGCGAAAACACTCTCACGCGGAGCTTACAGATGCCCCACGAGGGCATTGTCATGTTTCAAATCAAAGTCATAACCCGCCAAGCCGTTTCTGGTACTCCGCGAAAAGAGAACCCTGTTTGAACAAGGCGGTGCCCTGCCGGCCGCTTTACTGCTCCCAACGTCCTTTAGCCCCACCTGAGACAAGTCGATCAAGGTGGAAAGGGAGGTCTGCAAACCACGGCCGGACTCTCTCCGGGCCCCAATTTATGCGTGTAGGCTCCACGAACGCGGCGATCACGCACTCAGCAGGCGTTTTTCTTACTTCTTTTCAGGAGCGGCGTCGTAGTCGATCTCCTCGTCAAAGCGATCCTCAAAAATGTTGGCGACTGCGTTGAACTCCTCCTCGTTATCGTCGATAGAATCCAGCGTGACCTCGCCATTCTGATCCACGACCTCCTTGAGGATCACATATTCGCAAAATTCCTGATCCATCTCGGTCTCCAGCGCAGGGATCATTGCGTAATAGGTAGCTCCCTTATACTCACAGGAGTCGATCACCTCAAACTTGTGCTCCACGCCCTCCTCGTCCATCAGGTAGCAAACGTTGAGCTCCTCTTCCGTTTCCTCGGGTCTGTTTTTGTTTTCTGCCATTTCAAATCACCTCACTAACTTGCCTTTATTGTACCTTATTTTCGGCGAAAAGTCAATAGGTTTGAATTTCCTTTTCCCATTGCATTTTCGACTTGAGAATGCTATAATAAAGAAAAACCTCAGACAAGGGAGAAAACAGTATGAAGCTTTCCACCTCCAACTGGTTATACGATCACGATCCTGCCACCGGGCGCGCTTATACGCCTGATGAGAGCCTCGGCGCCCTGAAGGTAGCCGGCTACGACTCGGTGGATATCAACATCTGGCCCATGTGCCACCCCGGCGGGCCGATGACGAAGGACGACTGGAAGGCTACCATCGAAGCCTTTGGCGCTGCGGCAGAAGCAAACGGACTGCCGGTCTATCAGACCCACGGTAACACGATGGGCGGCACCGAGTGGGATGATCCCGACTATCCGCACCGTGAGCTGCGCCATATCTGCACCCTGCGTTGCGTAGAGGCAGCCAAGATGCTGCAGGCGGATTGTATGGTGATGCATCCCTTTAATCTGGCACATAGCAGTATCTATTCAGCAAAGGAAAACCAAAAGGCCTGCCTTGCCTATCTTGCCCCCTACATCGAGGCTGCCAAAAAGGTGGGTATGCGCATCGCGGTGGAAAACATGATCGACTTCGGCCGCCGCCATCGCCGCTATTGCGGTGGTGACATCTATGAGCTGATCGAGCTGGTCGAGACCATCAACGATCCCGACGTGGGCATCTGTATCGATACCGGTCACGCCAACATTTCGGGCATGGATCCAGCCGCAGCCATCCGCGCCGCAGACAAGCATCTGTTTGCCCTGCACATCAACGATAATCACAGTGCGCTTGGCAAGGATGAGCATCTGCTGCCCTATTTTGGTGACATCAACTGGACCGATGTGATGCAGGCGCTACGCGATGTAGACTACGCCGGCCATCTGACCTACGAGATCAATCCGCAGCGCGTACCCGGTGCCGCAGGCCCCGATTGGCTGCGCTATACCGTACAGATCGGACGGCATCTGATCTCGCTCGCAGAGTAAAAAAGAACCGCAGGATATCCTGCGGTTCTTTTTTACGGAGACATCGTTGACATTTCGAGATGCAGAGCCTGTGCCTTGGTGATCTCAATCACCGTCTCTCCCTTGTGATTGATGATGCGATAGCAAAGATCGCCATTGCCGTCCATCAGCGCCATCATGGCATAGCCGTCATCGGTAAAGCTCCCGATGCCAAGGCATCCGCCCTCGGGACGCAGCAGCGCCTCTCCATTCTTTTTGATGTAAAAGAAGCCTTCCTCGTCACGCACAGCAGCGATATTTTTGCTGAAGCTGCCGGCTGCAAGAAGTGTCGGCTCGATCTCGTAATCGCCGTTATAATCCACATAGCCCCAAAGCCCGGTGCCTGCATCCTCACAGACAGCGGCAAGACCGCTGTCGCTGTCAAAGGGCAGCGCCTTATCGTAGGTGGGTGGGATCACAAATTCACAATTACTGTTGATGTAACCGTATTTGCCGTCCAGCTTGACCAATGCCAGACCGTTCTCGCCAAAGGAATAGGCCTCCTCGTAGATGGGTCGCATTGCGTAGGCGCCCTTGCGGTTGACGTAGCCGTAAGCACCGTCCTGCTCCACCAGCGCCAGATCGTTATTGGCAAAGGGCAGCATCGTATCAAACTGCGGATTGATCACATAATTGCCGTTTTTATCGATCATACCCCATTTCTGGAACACGAACACCGCTGCATAGCCGCTGAGGCCAAAGCTTCTGGCATCCTCGTAGCGCGGCTCGATCACATAAACGCCCTTTCGGTTGATATAGCCGTACTTGCCGCCGATCTGCACCAGCGCCATGCCATTTTCGGCAAAGGGCTCCACTTCATCAAACTGTGGGTTGATCACAAACTCACCGCTCCGATTGATATATCCCCAGGAGCCGTTCATTTTGACCGGTGCGTAATCGTTTTCGCCAAATTCATCAGCTGCCTCAAAGGCAGGCATGATCACCACTTCACCGTTTTTGTTGATATATCCCCATTTTTTGTCTATGCAAACGGCTGCAAGGCCGTTACTGCCAAAGCTCTTGGCCTTCTCAAAGCGAGGCTCGATCACCTGCTCGCCGCCACGATCGATATATCCCCACAAAACCGTTCCGCTTTCGTCTACAAAGGGCATTGGGGCAAGACCCTCTTGAAACAGCTCGATCTTTTCCTCTACGTCACTTTTTGGCTCGGTGGTAAAGGCAATGATCACCACCACCACAAGAGAGACCAGGATCAGAACCGGCAGGATCAGCAGAAAATGCGCCGCCTGGGGCTTGGAGCGCACCTTTTTGGGCGCTTTTTTCTTATCTTCCGGCGCCGGATCGGCAGGCTTGCCGTCGATCAGCTCGTCCACTGCCTCAGTCGAAAGGGTGGGATGCGCTACCGGATCAAGGGCCTTGGGCGCTTCCCCTCTGTTTTCAGCATTCAACTCTACGCCGCAATTGGGGCAAAAGGAGGCGTCCTCGGGCAGATTCACGCCACACGCCTTGCAAACGTACATTGTTGCCATCTCCTTTCCTGCGCATACTAAAGCTATTATAACACGAAAGGCGCCGTTTGTCAACAAACGGCGCCTGCGCGTTAAATATGGTCGAAATCCTCCAGAACAAGTCCGGGGTTGTTGTCGGTCGCCCACTTCATGCTCCACTGACCGGTAAAGAGCAGATAGTAACGGTCAAACACGTCCTTGACCACCTTGGTGTCGGAGGCCAGGTTCAGAGCACCGATATTGATATCCTCGTTTGCCACGCGCTGGATGAACTGGAACGGAAGGTCGCGATGCAGGTATTTTACACCGTACTCGGACTCCATACGAAATTTCAGCACATCGTACTGCAGCGTACCGATGACGCCTACGGTCACCCGCTCAAAGCCGCCCTCCGGCTCAAAGAAGATGCGGATGGCGCCCTCCTTGGCGATCTGATCCATGCCCTTGGCAAACTGCTTGCGCTTCATGGAGTCGATCTGCTCTACCATGGCAAAATGCTCGGGAGCGAAGGTGGGGATGCCCTCAAAGGTCACCTTTTTGTTCTTGGCGCAGACCGTGTCACCAATGTTGAAAATGCCGGGATCGAACACGCCGATGATATCGCCGGCAAAGGCCTCCTCCACGCCCTCGCGCTCCTGTGCCATCATCTGCTGGGGCTGAGAGAGCTTGACGGGGCGCTTGCCCTGCATGTGAAAATATTCGGTACCGCGTTCAAATTTTCCCGACACGATACGCAAAAACGCGATACGGTCACGGTGTGCCTTGTTCATGTTCGCCTGAATCTTGAACACAAAGGCGGAAAAGCCCTCGTCAAAGGGGCTGACCGTTTCCTCCCCCGACACACGCGAGAGCGGGGCGGAGGTCATCTCCAGAAATCCCTCCAGGAAATCCTCTACGCCAAAGTTGTTCAGCGCGGAGCCAAAATAGACGGGAGAGAGCTTGCCGCGGGAAATGGCATCCAGATCGAAGTCAAAGCTGGCACCGTCCAGCAGCTCCACCTGCTCGCAAAGCTCCTCGCGCAGGTTCTCGCCGATGAGCGAATCCAGCTTTTCGGTATCATTGATGTCGCACTCGATGACGTTGAGCTTATTGCGACCACCGTGGAAGTTGTCAAAGGTATGGATGGCCTTGGCGCGGCGGTCGTATACGCCCTTGAAGGTGACACCGCAGCTGATGGGCCAGTTCATGGGATAGGTGCCGATACCGAACTCGCGCTCCAGCTCGTCCAAAAGGTCAAAGGGATCTCTTGCCTCCCGGTCCAGCTTGTTGATAAAGGTAAAGATCGGAATGCCGCGCTTGGCGCAGACACGGAACAGCTTTCTGGTCTGCGGCTCGATGCCCTTTGCGGCGTCAATGACCATCACCGCGCTGTCCGCTGCCATCAGGGTGCGGTAGGTGTCCTCCGAAAAGTCCTGATGTCCGGGAGTGTCCAGAATATTGATGCAATAGTCGTTATAGCGGAACTGCATCACCGAGGAGGTGACGGAAATGCCGCGCTGCTTTTCCAGCTCCATCCAGTCGGAAACAGCGTGCTTGTCGCTCTGCTTGCCCTTGACCGAGCCTGCGGACTGAATGGCACCGCCGTAAAGCAGGAGCTTTTCGGTGAGGGTGGTCTTACCGGCGTCGGGGTGCGAAATGATCGCAAAGGTGCGGCGCCGCTCGATCTCTTTTCTCGTTCTTTCGTCCATGATATATTCCTTTATACTGAATTTTGACTTAACTTATATATTTTACCGCATATCAGAAAATTTTGCAAGAGGGGGCAAAAAAATATTTGCACCGAAAGTCATTGAAAGGTTTCCTTGACACAGTATGAGAAAAGCAGTATAATAAAAATAGCGAATATGCAGCTTGCAAAAGGAGGATTCCTCTATGCCGAAAAGATCATTGCTGACCGGCGTTGCCTATCACGGCAACCGTATGCCCACCCACGTCCGCACCGATATGGCGGAGATCGCCAGGGCGGATATGGACATCGTCGTACATATGCTCTCCCACACCGACTGGACGCGGCACAAGCGGGTGATGAAGGATATTTTCGCCATCACCGAGGATGCGGGCCTGGAGGTCTGGGTGGACAACTGGGGACTTGGCGGTGCCCCCGGAGATTGCTCGCATTTTCTTGCCTTCCATCCGGATGCGCATATGTACTACAGCAACGGTGAAATGCACCCCACCCAGGTCTGCCTCAACTCCCCCGATTACCGCAAATTCGTGCGGGATTGGATCGACACGGTGGCCGAGCTTGGCGCCAAGACCATCTTCTGGGATGAGCCCCACTACCCCTACAAGCGGAGCGCCGACGACCGAAAGAAGCTCTTCTATTGCTGCTGCTGCCCCCGTTGCCAAAAGCTGTTCGAGGAGCGCTATAACCGCCCCTTCCCCACCTTTATGGTCGAGAAGGAATTTGACGAGGATGTCAGCCGCTTCCGCACCGATGTTCTGCTGGACTATTTTGGCGAGATGAGCGATTATGCAGCATCCCTCGGGCTGAAAAACGTCATGTGCGTTATGCTGAACCCCAATCACGGCTTGGATCTGAGCTCTCTGGACGGTATGTGTAGCCTGCCGCATCTGGATAACGTGGGCGCTGACCCCTATTGGCTGGGTCACGAGGGCGTTTCTCCCTATGAGTACGTTTACAAGGGCAGTAAAAAATGCGTGGAGATCGCCACACAGTACAAAAAGGAGCACAACGTCTGGATCCAGACCTACAAGACCCCGAGAGGACGCGAGGAGGAGATCGTGGAGGCCTGCGAGGCAGCCTACGACGCCGGTGCGCGCACCATTCTTGCCTGGGGCTATATGGGCAGCGAATCCAACACCTACGGTGCCGAGGTGCCGTTGCGCACCTGGAACGCCACGGTGGAGGGCATGCGCCGCATCCGCGCCATGGAGCGGGACCGCATCCTGGCGGAAAATCGCAAAAAATACAAGTTTTAACCAAAAAGCCGACCGCGCTGCGGTCGGCTTTTTGTTATATGCTTTTGGACAGATAGGGCTCGTCGGTTTCGGTCAGCAGCCCGTTCACGCCCGTAACGCCTTTGGCAGCGATTTCGCCGCTATCCCCATAGGAGCGCACCAGCGGGCCGTTCACGTTGATAAAATCCACCGTGTCCAAAGCAAGCCGCTCGAAATGCGCGGCTCGAATGGCGCAGGGCACCTCGCCCGTGAAGGCGATCTTGCAGTTTTTTAAGGATACGGTATGCTTTTTTTGCGCATCGCCGTACAGATCCATCGGCATATCCACGTTTTTCGCCGTCACGTTTTCAAAGGTGATCTCCTCCAAGGGCTTGCCCATCTGCCACACCTGCGCGCCCGAAAAATCGTACAGCACAAAGCGCATAGCGTTCTCCAAGGTACAGTTGCGCATACGGATATTTCTCGGCGCATGGCGCACGTTCAGGGTGAAATCAGCGTAATAGGTGAACATGGCAAGCATGGTATTTCGTCCGCCGGTGGGGGCGGGATTGCCCGAGATCTTATCCTCCAGGGAAAGGCTGGCACGGAAGAAATATTTTGCAGGGCCGTACATATGGCAATCCTCGATCAGCACGTCGGTGCCCCCGAAGCGGAAAGCAGAGCAGGCAGTGTTCAGCTCGCAGCGCTGTACGGTCACATCTATATTATCAAAGCCCGCCACGCAGTCATCCCCCGTGTGCATACGGCAATCGCGGATGGTTACGTGATCGCAGGAGAATACGTGAACGCCGTCGTGGCCACCCTCGATAGTCAAATCGGAAAAGGAAATATCGCGGGAGGCAAAGCACAGGTGTGCCCAGTTGCCCGTGTTGCGGATCGTGTAGCCGCCAAAGGTCAGACGGCTGCAAAAGTGACAGCTGATGCCGTGGGGGCCGCGGAAATGCTCCTCCCCCGTTTCGTCATAGCAATTCGATCCGTCGATCACAGAGCCGGGCTCGCCGATCACCGCCACGTCGGTGGCATCCAGAATGCGGATCATGGCATTATTCCAGCTGCTGCCCACCTTCAGGATGTGATCGTGTGTCTTGCGGGTACGGGCAGGCCCCCAAAGGGCGTCGGTACGATAGGACGCCGGTATCGGCTCCAACGTATCTCTTTCCAGAATGGCATAATCCGCAGGCACGCGGCTGCCCTTCAGTACGGCCCCGCTGCAAAGATAGAGGGTGCAGCCCGAGCGCAATCGCAAGCCGCCGACGGGATAGATCCCCTCGGCAAGGGTGATCTTGCCGCCACCCGCCAAAAAGCAATCGTCAATGGCCTTCTGGATCGCGGCGGTCATATCTCCGCCCATCGGATATAGCTTGATTTCCATAAAATCCCCCCTGACGGTATGAGTTTTCGCCTTTATTGTAACACGATGACTTCTGCCATGTCAAGAAAAATATATTTTCTTCAAAGGTTTTCGGTAGCGGTTGTGAATTTGTTTTCGCAAGGGCGAAAACAAAGAGAAGGAGACCACCTTTTGTAAAAGGGGGTCTCCTTCTTCTCGTATTACTTCTCCTGCAGATCCTCGTCAATGGCGGCAGCGGCGGCTTTGCCCGCGCCCATAGCCAGGATCACGGTAGCGGCACCGGTGACGGCATCACCGCCCGCGTATACGCCCTTTTTGGAGGTCCTGCCCTGCTCGTCGGCAATGATGCCGCCCCACTTGGCAGTCTCCAGCCCCTCGGTGGTGGATTTGATCAAGGGATTTGGCGAGGTGCCCAGCGCCATGATCACGCAGTCCACATCCAGGGTAAACTCGCTTCCCTCCTTGACAACAGGTCTGCGGCGACCCGATGCATCCGGCTCGCCCAGCTCCATTTCCACGCATTTCATACCCACGACACAGCCGTTTTTCGGATCACGGCGATCCTCCGCATTGCTATAGCCGAGAATTTCGGTGGGATTGGTCAAGGTCTTGAAGACGATGCCCTCCTCCATAGCGTGCTCCACCTCCTCGTGACGGGCGGGAAGCTCCTCCATGCCGCGGCGGTAAACGATATAGACCTCCGCGCCAAGTCGCTTGGCGCATCTGGCGGCATCCATGGCCACATTGCCGCCGCCCACCACCGCCACGCGCTGCGCGTGCTGGATGGGAGTGGCGCTGCCGTCGCGATAGGCCTTCATCAGATTGATACGGGTCAGAAACTCGTTGGCCGAATAAACGCCCTTCAGGTTTTCCCCGGGAATGCCCATAAATTTGGGCAGGCCTGCGCCCGAGCCGATGAACACTGCCTCAAAGCCGTATTCCGTCATCAGCTCCTCCACCGAGACCGTCTTGCCCACAACGGTGTTGGTCTCGATCTCCACGCCCAGCGCCTTCAAGCCCTCGATCTCCCGTTGCACGATCGCCTTGGGCAAGCGAAACTCGGGAATGCCGTAGACCAGCACGCCGCCCGCCAGGTGCAATGCCTCAAAAACCGTGACCGTATAGCCCTTTTTGGCAAGATCGCCGGCACAGGTCAGCCCCGAGGGGCCGGAGCCGATCACAGCGACCTTGTGACCGTTAGGGGCGGGACGGGTCGCGTTTTTGATGTCCGCATGGGCGTTATGCCAGTCGGCCACAAAGCGCTCCAGACGTCCGATGGCAACGGGCTCACCCTTGATGCCGCGCACGCAAACGCCCTCGCATTGGTTCTCCTGGGGGCAAACGCGACCGCAGACTGCAGGCAAGGCGGAGGCCTCGGCAATGATCTCGTAAGCGCCCGCAAAATCCCCCTCGGCCACCTTGGCGATAAAGGCAGGGATATGGATCTTTACGGGGCAGCCCCCAACGCAGGGCTTGTGCTTGCAGGCAAGGCAGCGCTTTGCCTCATCCACCGCCTGCTCGGCGGTATAGCCCAATGCCACCTCATCAAAATTGCGGTTGCGTACCTCGGGTGCCTGGGCGGGCATGGGGTTCTTTTTCAAGGACATATTTGCCATTTTATTTTACCTCTTTTGCAAACAGATTGCAGGTCTCCTCATAGCTGTGCCGTTCAAAATCGCGATAGACCGAGCTCCTGGAGATGGCCTCATCAAAATCGATCTGTGCGCCGTCAAACTCAGGGCCGTCCACGCAGGCAAACACCGTCTTGCCCCCCACCGTCAGTCGACAGCCGCCGCACATACCGGTGCCGTCGATCATCACGGGGTTCATGGATGCCACACTTTTGATGCCGTACTGCGTTGCCAGCTGGCAGACGAACTTCATCATGATCAGAGGACCGATGGTGATGACCTCGTCGTACTGCTCGCCGCTCTCGATCAGCGCCCTCAGGGCATCTGTTACCAGGCCCTTTTCGCCAAAGGAGCCGTCGTCGCTCATGCGGATGAGGCGGCTGCTGTTTGCCTCAAACTCCTTTTCCAGAATGACCAGATCCTTGTTGCGGAAGCCCACGATGGCATGGACCTCACAGCCCAGCTCGTGCAGCTTTTTGGCAACGGGGAACGCGATGGCGCAGCCGACACCGCCGCCCACCACGGCGACCTTGCGCAGCCCCTCCGTATGCGTGGCTCTGCCAAGGGGGCCCACAAAATCCTGCAGGCAGTCCCCCACCTGCTTGTGGTTCAGCTTCTCGGTGGTGCCGCCCACCACCTGAAAGATCACGGTCACAGTGCCCTTTTCGCGGTCAAAATCCGCAACCGTTAACGGAATTCGCTCACCCTCCTCATCGGTGCGCAGGATGATGAACTGCCCCGGCTCCGCCTTGCGCGCTACGCGGGGGGCAAGGATCTCCATCAGGGTCACCGTGGGATTCAGTCTTTCTCTTCTGACGATTTCAAACATAGCTTTTCCTCTTTTCAAGAAAGGGGCTATCGCCGTAACGGCGACAGCCCCTTTGGGATCACAAATACCTCTTTGGGCTGAATATCCTATATTTTATCATAAAATATGCTTTATGAAAAGAGGTTTTTGCAATTTTTTTGAATTTGCACTTATCGCACGTAATAGGCGAAAAGCCACGCGATCTCCGCGGCGGTCAACGCATCGTTAAAGAGCGGGGATTCGTCAACGGCACCGCGGAAGCAAGCATCCCGACAAATTTTGAAGGGCGAAATGCCAAAAAGTGCCGAAACGGATACCGTTTCGGCACTTTTTTATGTGTTATGCTTTCTTCTTTTTGGTCATGACCACGACCAGCGCTACGTTGGCTGCTGCCAGCACAACGGAGAGCACGATGGCCGTAACGGCAAGGCCGTTGCCGCCCTTGCTCTCGGTAGCGGAGCCGTTGCTGCTGCCATTGCTGTTCAGCTCGCCGTTATTGCTATCGGCAACGCTGCCAAGCGCAGTCCAGGTGCTGCCGCCGTCATAGGAGACCTCCCACTGACCGTCGTTGATACGCAGCTCGGGAGTCTTGCCATCGGCGCCGTTGGTACCGTTGGCACCTGCCTCGCCCTTCTCACCGGGTTCACCGTCTGCGCCATCTGCACCGGGAGCGCCGGGGGCGCCGTCTGTGCCGTCTGCACCGTCCTCGCCGTCAATACCCTCTGCCTTGACATTGGTGTTCACACCGTTGATGTACCAGTAGCCGTCTCTGATCTCCACGGTGGGAGCTACAGCATCGGCGCCGTCCTCACCGTCAACGCCCTCTGCCTTGACATTGGTGTTCACACCGTTGATGTACCAGTAGCCGTCTCTGATCTCCACGGTAGGAGCTACGGCATCCGCGCCGTCCTCACCGTCGACACCCTCGGCCTTCACATTGGTGTTCACGCCGTTGATGTACCAGTAGCCGTCCCTGATCTCTACGGTGGGGGCTACGGCATCGGCACCGGGAGCGCCTTGGTCTCCCTTGTCACCCTTATCGCCCTTGTCGCCCTGCGCCTTCACGCCGGTATCCTCGCCGTTGATAAACCAGTTGCCGTTGGCGCCGATGCTGAGCACGCTGTCGATCGTGCCTGCGGCGCCGTCCTTACCGTCCTCACCCTTGATATTGCCGATCAGCTCCCAAGCAAGGGCGTTATCGGAGATAACGTACTTGTAAACGTCTCCTGCGTTCAGATCCAGATACAGATCGCCGATGGCTGCCTCCAGATCGGGAGCGCCGTTACCGTGATGCCAGGTCGTGCCCACGGAGGTGTGATCCTTGATCAGCTCCTCCAGACGCGCATTGCTCTGCGCGATCTCATAAAGCTCCTCGATCTCGTTTGCAGAGGCGGTGCTCACGTTCACGGGCAGCACGGCAAGCTTGCCGTAGAAGGAGGCGGTTCCGGGCATACGGTATTCGTTGGTGGAAGCAGCTGCGTCACCGCCCCTTGCAGCCACGGCGACAGAGGCACAATTCTTGACGTTGAGGCTTTCCCAGAAGTGGTAATCACCCACGTTTGCCTTACCCACGATGCCGCCGATCCAGTAATTGGCATTGTCTGCCAACGCAGGCTCGACTGCTTTCTCATAGACGTTATAGCAATTCTCGATCAGATAGGTGCGGTTGGCGTCAAGCGTTGCCAGCTTGGTGGCGTGACCGAGAATGCCGCCCCAGTGCATTTCCATGCCGTCGGGCATATCCGCACCGGTATAGATGAAGTAACCGCTGTTATAGCAGTTGCGGACAGTCAAGGAGCCAATGAAATTATCCTTGTCACCCATGGTGTTGGTCTCCATGTTAGGCGACAGCAGACCCACGATGCCGCCAAAGGTGGCATCGATCACGGTGGTGCCGACCATAGGCTCGGTGCCGGTCAGGGTCATACCGCCCGTGAAGGCGCAGCTCTCAATGACCGTATTATAGCCCGCGGTGCCTGCGATACCGCCTGCCAGCGTGTGGGTGTTATCCAGCGTGAACTCCACCGCATTGGTGCAGCCCTTGATGATGGTGGCGTAGGCCATGCCGCAGATACCGCCCACGATGCCGGCGCGATAACGGGTATTGTAGTCAAGTGCGCCCTCGGGAAGGAGCTTGTTCTCTGCACCATCGTAACCGGGCTTATATCGCTGATCAAGCTGCCAGGTGGAAACGATGCGGCAGTTCGATTTGATATGACAGTTGGAGATCACATTGAAATCAGAGGAGGGACTTGTATTTCTGGGCGCGGTCGCGCGACCCACGATGCCGCCGGTCACGCCGCGGCTCCAAATGGTCACGTTATCCAGGGTCACGTTCTCGATGGTAGCACCGTAGATACAACCGAACAGGCCGTCACACCAGTTGATGTTGGATTCATGGCTCGTGCCGCTGGGGATCACGCGGCCGTTCTTGATGCTGTATCCGCCGCCGTCGTAATGACCCGCAAAGGCAGCAACCTTGTTGATGTTGCCCTGGCTGGTATGATAGTAACCGATAGACTTGATCACAAGACCGTCGAGATCAATATCGCAGACCTGCTTGAAATAGGCGTTTTCAAAGGAGGGCGTGCCGCCTGCGGAAAGGTCGATCTGCTGGATTTGATTTGCCATCCAGAGCAGGTTACCGCCGTTTTCCACAATGTAAGGATTGCTCTCGGTGCCGGCACCCTTGGGGGCAACGGCAAGACCGTCCCAGGGGAAGATCTGCTCCTCGCTCTCGGCGTTCATGTTGAAGGAAAACTGATTACGGGTCTGGAAATATTTGTCGTAGGTGGTGGAATACCATTCCACGGAGACGTTCTCGCCGTCCTCGTCAAAGTAGAACATTGCCACAAGGCCGAGGGGCAGCTGGCCCTTATTCATCAAAGCCAAATCGATCGTCTGCTGGTCGATGAGGAACTGGGTCACGGTGTTGCCGTGCACGCCCTTGGCCTGCTTCATCTGCAGCAGGTTGCACTCCATATGACCCGACAGCACCATCACGATGTTCTCGTGCAGGGAGACGAACTTGGTCCACATCTCCTCGCCGCTGTTGTAGCTCATGCTGCTCGAATCCTCGTGAGAAAGAGGCGTGCCGTCCATATGCATATAACCGTGAGTGGTCATGACCACCTTGTGGTCGGGGTGATCCGCCACCACGCGGTTGGCCCATGCCAGAATGTCGTCTGTGGGGGAATAGTCCAGATTGATGAACAGCCACTTGGTGCTGCCAACGGTAAACTTGGTGTAGGTATTGCGCGCCGATCCCTCTTCGTAAAGGCCGCCGTTTTCACCGGCAAACTGGCTCATATACGCTTCATCCGCGCCAAAATAGCTGTTGATGCCGTTGGGGCCGACCTTACCGTCGCCGGTATAAAGATCGTGGTTACCGTTGATAACGGAATAGGGGATCTTGCCGTTGAGCTGCTTGATGGCCTCATAGGCGATCTGCCACTCGGCAGCAGTATTGTTGTTGGTCACGTCACCCATGCCCGCCATGAACTTGATGTTCTTGCTTGCAATGTTGTCAGCGATCCACTTGTGCAGATTGGCCACGTGAGCGGTGCCGCCATTCTCTGCCTGCCACTCGGTCATATACTGGATATCACCCACAATGGCAAAGGAGTAAGCGGGGTTAAAATCGTTGCCGCGGATGGCCTGCATCTCTGCCTCGGTCAGCCAATATTTGCTCAGCGTCAGACCCGCAGACTTGCCGCTCTTGTCGGTCACCGCGCCGCCGTTTGCGGGCAGCTCCCAATGAGCGATGGCATTGGCATCGTTATAGTTCGCGCCGTTTGCAAAGTCGCTTTGGATCTCAGCCGCGGTACGCACGTCGTTAAAAATAGAGATGCTTGCGATCTTGCCGCCGAACACGCGGGCATCGGGCAGATCGGGGCGGCAGTCGTTGCCGATCACCAAAGGCAGCTCGGTCACGTTGCGCGTGATATCGCCAAGCTGGATGCCGGCATTGTTGCTCTGCACGTATGCGCCGTCCTTATAGCAATGGCAGCAGTTGTTTTCTGCGTCGATCACCACCGTGATGTGCGTCCAAACGCTGGGCTCGATCTTTGTTTTGGTAAAATTGAATTTTCTTACGCTGGTAGAATTGTTGGAAAGCTCGTTCCACTCAAAATAAGGATACAGTCCATCGGCCTCGGTATACTTCACAGCCAGGTGCCAGTAAGGAATACTGGTAAAACCGTTATAGTTACTGATGATGGTTCTGGTCTTGGTGGCATTTGCAGGGTCTACCCAGATCCACGCCTCAACGGTGCGGGGGGCATCCGGCAAGGTGCCGTCCATGTAGTACCACTTATCGCCGCCGGTGAAATCAAAGCCTTCGGCAGGGGTTGCCGCAAATACGGGCAGCAGCGCAAAAAGCGGCAGCAGCATGCAAAGCGACAGCGAAATAGCAAGAACTTTTTTCATTGTTATGCTCCTTTCCGATGGGGCAGATGATCGTATGAACACCCCTCTGCTTTAAATTTATCATACTTCGCTTGACAACACAAAACATTTGTTGTATGATTTATAGCAAGAAGTTTACTTTTTGGAGGCGCTTATGATCAAGAAAAGCTTTTATCATCAAAGCGAAAACACCAGCAGATCCGAGCTTTCCACCTATCTTTATGACTACAATTCCTGGGAGTTCAATTCGCTCCACTTTCACAAAAACTACGAGGTCATTGTGGTGCAGAAGGGCGAATGTGTATGTACGGTAGGCGAAATCGACTACACGCTGCAGCAAGGCGACGCCATCTTCATCCTCCCCTTTCAGATCCACGCCTTTCGCGTTTGCCCCGATGCCGCCGTACGCTGCGTGACCTTTAGTGAGCTGCTCATTCTGACAATGGCAAAAATTTTCAATAAGAAACGGATCACAGAGCCGGTATTCCACCCCAACGAGAACGTGACGCAGTTGTTTCTGGAGGGGATCGATTCCCTCTTTGGCAAGCGTAGCGGCCTGCAGCTACAGGTCCCCACACAAAAGCGCATGCGCCTGAAGGGGCTGCTTTACATTCTGGGCAGCGAGCTGCTGGAGCGCGCCACACTGATCGACATGGGCAGCGGCGACATCACCGCCATTGAGGTCGTGACTTATATTGAAGAAAACTTCAGAAGCGATATCTCACTCCACGACGTAGCCGATGCCAAGGGCTACAACTATCAATACCTTTCGCGCGTGTTCAACAACATCTTCGGCATCAACTTCAAAACGATGGTCAATCAGTACCGCACCAACCATGCCCTGCAGCTGCTGCGCGATACCGAGCTCCCTCTTGCCGAGATCGCCTTTGAAAGCGGCTTTCAGAGCATTCGCTCCTTCGACCACGTTTTCCGACAGAGTCTCGGCCGCGCCCCCAAGGAATTCCGCAAGGCAAACATATAAAAAAGAGAGCGATGCTCGGCATCGCTCTCTTTTTTTATATCTGCACCGTTGTGCCGCAGGAAAGATAACAGATACGCTCTCCCATCCGTTCCCGCAAAAAATCGTACTGCGGTATGCCCGTGCAATGGCAGGTGTAATATACCGTGTCCTTTTGCATCAGCTGCCCGGCGATGCGCGCCAGCGCTTCGCTTTCCGCACCGATGGTAGCGTGCTTGTTCAGATGCAGACCACCGATCAGTACATCGGGCGAAAACCACTCGACAATGTTCAGAATACCCTTGTGCGAGCAACCGCTGATCAGAATGCGTTTGTCATGCTCTTTGATGAGCAGATATTGCTCATGCCGGAAATCCTCCGGCTCCATCCCCGCCATACAAAGCCCCGCCGTATCGGTGCCAAAGGGGCGCTCCCGGCAGTTGCAGGCGAACAGCTCCAGCTCATCGTCGATCTTCAGATGCTCTCCGACCCGCACCAATCGCGGCTCCCGTGCCAGCGCAGCCGAAAGACCAATATCGGTACCGTCCTTGCGATAATGCGGCTCAAAGGCATGCTCGCTCAGATAAACGGGTGCCGTTTTGTTGATCTGCAAAAAGTGTGCAAGACCGCCGCCGTGATCATAATGACCGTGGGAAAGAACGGCAATATCCACCGCAGAAAGATCGACCCCCATACGAGTGGCGTGCGTGGCAAACAGTGCGCTTTGCCCCATATCAAAAAGAATGCGGTGCGCCGCGGTTTCAATATAAAAGCTTACACCGTGCTCCGGGGTAAGAGCGGTGTCGCATACGGTATTTTCAGTCAGGACCGTCAGCTTCATTTCTTATTTACTGTTCAAATGTACGTGGAAGTACCTGTTGCGGAACAGCGTCGGCGTGGTCTTGGTGTGATATTTAAAAAACTTGACAAAGGAATTCTCGTCCTCAAAGCCACACTGCGCCGCGATCTCCTTGATCGAGTACTCGGAATTGAGCAAACGGGATTCAATGTACTCCAGACGCTTTTTAACAATGGCCGTTTTGGCATCGTAGCCGAATTCCTTTTTGAACATACGCGAAAGATGGTCTGCGCTGTACCCGTAACGGGCAGCCACATCCACCACGGAAAGCGGCTCCCTGCTATTGGCGCGGATATATTCCACGATCTCGGCCAGGCGCTTGTTGCCATATTCCGCCACCCTGCCGCACTCCAGCAAAAAGCGCGCCAGCGCCAGCTCTGCTACCGTGGGGTTCGCCTGCTGCAGATGCATCAGCTCATTCATCGTACGAAGCGCCGTGACCTCATCCGGCGCAGAGCGCTTGGGCAGCTCCAATGCCTCGTGGTGGGTGCAATGATAGTGTAGCCAATAAAAGGAGGTGCGCCCCAGACTGACGGCCGTGCCGCCATGCTCAATGCCGGGCTCCAGCAGCAGCATATCCCCCTTGACCAGATCGTAACGCTGCTCGCCCTCGCGGATGTGGATCTCTCCCTCCACCACGTAGATGATCTCGTAGGTATTCACGGTCACGGTCGGATGGATCCATTCCTTATCGCTGTCGAAAAGGCCCATATTCACATATTCCAGTTGTACGTCATTGAATTTCAGCATATCGCATTTTACCACCTTATCGTTCATTTATTATAGGTTTCCATACACTAATCATAGTATATTTACAGCGAAATGTCAAGAAAAAAGTGGCAAAATGCGATTTTTATTTTTTGTGGAATTCACGGATTTTGGAAGATTACAAAAATACGGGCGGCCGCGTGCAGCGGTCGCCCGTTAGGCGTAGGACAGATCACGGCAAAATGCCGATGCTCTGTGCCAGCAAAAAGATCAAGGGAATGGTGATGCAGGAAAGGAGATGGGATACCAGCGCCATGCCGGAGGCCACGGTGGTATCCATGCCGTACCCCGCGGGCACCACGATGGTGCTGAGCCCCAACGGCATTGCAAGCGCGCACAGCGCACAAAGGATCACCTCTTTGGGAAGCGACGGAAACAGGTGCAGCGCAAGCGCAAAAATACCGATCGCAACCAACGGGATGATGACCAGCCGCAAGACCGAGGTCAGGTAGATGGGCATATTTTTCAGTGTTTTGGCAATGTCGATCTTGGCAATGGTCATACCGGTCAGGATCATTGCCACGGGCGACATACAGCTGCCCAGATCCTTTACAAGGCTACCGAAAAATCCAAAATTCTCATACCCGTGCCCGGAAAACGGTAACAAACCAAGGATCACGCCCAGGATCATACCCACGAACATCGGGTTCAAAAACGGCTTCACGCGTTGCCACGCGGTCCGCTTCCCTTCTCCTGCGGGAATGAGCAGCGCCGGTACGCCCCAGGTATAGATCAACGCCCAAAACGGTAGTGTGAAGATCAGATAGTTCAAAAACACTTCAGGAAACAGCTTTTCCACCACCGCGTTGCCCATAAAGCCGAAATTGGAAAAGGCAAGACCGTATATACAGATCTTTCGCACGTAGGCATCCTTGCTGCAGCCTCTGCTGAGCAGGATCGCCAACGGAGCGGTAATGGCAATGGTGATCACACCGCCGAGCAAAAAGACACCGGCAGTCTGTATGGTATCAACTGTAAACTTGGTCATAAAGGTGCCCATGACCAGCGCCGGAATGAATACATTGTTCTCCAGCTTAGAGAGCACACCTGCGGCGTTATCCGGCACCACCCGCAGCTTCATTAGAACATATCCGATCACAATGAGGGCAAACAGATACCCCATTCTGGATAATGTTGGTACAAAAAGCTCCATATTTTCTCCTTTTGGCAAAAAAGAGAGCCGCAAGTGGATAACACACTTGCAGCTACTGCTTTTCGTTCATCAGAACAGTCTTGCAATCAACACGTACAACACGACCACGAGCGCCACAAAAAGAATGGCAATCACAGTGGTTGCAATGGACAGGATCTTATCCCAGGATCTGGCCTTGGTCTTACCGAAGTAAGTATCGGCGCCACCGGCGATAGAACCGGAAAGCTTCTTATCCTTGCCGCTTTGCAGCAGAACTGCAACGACCAGGAATACTGCCAGAACGATCAGAACGATGCCCAGAGTCAAAATCAACGGATTCATCATATACCTCCATAAAGATCTGCGAAGGCAATCTTCGCATAGTGACACATAATATGCAGGTATTATACCACAAACAATTTCAAAATGCAATAGCAAGAAGAAAAAAAGTTTTATTTTTTACAAATCATCCGTTTTTTCTCCCGTTCCAATCTTGACTTTGGCTATATTATATGCTATAATATCTCCATCTTTGCGCATGCGCGCATAATAGAAAGAAGGAAAAACAATGAAATTGTCCATGATTTGGGTAGCAATTATCGCCTATATGGCTTACATCATATGGGTCGGCATCAAATGCTCCCGCAGAAACAAAAGCACCGATGACTTCTATCTCGGTGGCAGAAAGCTCGGTCCTTACGTGACCGCCATGAGTGCCGAAGCATCGGATATGTCCTCCTGGCTTTTGATGGGTCTGCCGGGCCTTGCTCTGACCACCGCCTTTGTAGGCGCCACCACAGGCTTTGCTGAAGCAGTATGGACTGCAATCGGCTTGGCTATAGGCACTTACCTCAACTGGTTGATCGTCGCCAAGCGCATCCGCCATTACTCGGCACGCACCAAATCGAACACCATTCCCGACTTTTTCTCGGACCGCTTCGGTGACAAGGCTGGTATGCTGACCGCCATCGCCGCCGTGATCATCGTCGTCTTCTTCGTTCCCTACACCGCCTCCGGCTTCTCTGCCGTAGGTAAGCTGTTCGAATCGATCTTTGGTGTCAATTATCACACTGCTATGATCATCGGTGCCATCGTGCTGGTGGCCTACACGATACTGGGTGGCTTCCTTGCTGCTTCCACCACCGACCTGATCCAATCTGTGGTCATGACCTTTGCACTGTTTGTGATCATCTGCTTCGGCGTAGAGAGCGCCGGCGGCACGCAGAACATTGCCAACAACATCAGCAGCATGCAGGGCTTTACCAATTTCAAGCAATATTTCAGCCTCACCGGTACAGACGGCAGCTTCGGCTTTTTACCCATCGTTTCTACCCTTGCGTGGGGTCTCGGCTACTTCGGTATGCCCCATATCCTGCTACGCTTTATGGCCATTGAGGATAGCGGAAAACTGAAGGTATCTCGCCGTGTAGCAACCGTATGGGTCGTCTTCTCTATGGCGATCGCCATTCTGATCGGTGTGATCGGTTTCTCCTTTGTCAGCAACAACGGTATGATCCTGCAGGAAGGCTTTGACCCCGAGCGCATCATTGTTTATATGGCAGATGCCATTGGCTCTCTGGACACCTTTGCCGCCATTATTGCCGGTATGATCATCGCCGGTATTCTGGCCTCTATTATGTCCACGGCCGACTCGCAGCTGCTCGCTGCATCCTCCTCTGTTTCCGAGAACCTTGTGAAGCGCTTTGCGTGGAAGAATATGTCCAACAAGGCACAAATGTGGGTTGCCCGCGGCACCGTGCTTGTGATCGCAATCATTGCCGTATTCTTCGCTTGGGACCCCAATAGCTCTGTGTTCCGCATCGTTTCCTTTGCGTGGGCCGGCTTCGGCGCCACCTTTGGTCCGCTGGTGCTTTGCGCACTGTTCTGGAAGCGCACCAACAAATGGGGCGCGCTCGCCGGCATGCTGTCCGGCGGCATTGTGGTCTTTGTTTGGAAGTATGCCATCCGTCCGCTCGGCGGCATCTGGAACATCTATGAGCTGCTGCCCGCATTCATCGTATCCCTGCTCTTTGTAATTGTGATCAGTCTGGTAACCCCCAAACCCACTCAAGAGATCCTGGACACCTTTGATGCCGTCAAGGCAGAGATCCGGAACGGAAACGCTCCTACCGATGTGGCAAAGACTACCGCCGAATCCGAAGAAAGCTGAATCCGCTTTTTCCGGGAGTCGCAGCTGCGACTCCCGGAAAAGCCCCCCTTTCTCCCCATTTCACGGAGGGTTATCGAAGTGGTCATAACGAGGCGGTCTTGAAAACCGTTTGGGGGCAACCCCACGTGGGTTCGAATCCCACACCCTCCGCCAGTGGCAAGCTGCCGCTCCCAAATATCGGGGGCGTGCAGCGATATGCCAAACCTCATACCGCGAGGGCAGAGTTCAAATTTATTTCCACCCTCTCCTCCGGGCAAAAGGCACCCTAACGGGTGCCTTTTTGCGTAGTGAATAGGTGATGGACGGTGTCCGCCGCCCCACACCCTCCACCAAAGCAGCCGCCGGCGTGATTGCCGGCGGCTGCTTTTGGGTTTATCTGTCACAAGAAATGATGTGGATATCCTTGCCATCCTCAAGGCCGCGTTGTCTTGCCATATGAATGCAATGATAGGTGCCACCGCGGTTGATGGGGTCGCCGTCGCTGCTATAGAGCTTGGTCTCCAATCCATCCCAGATCGCGATCAGCTTATCGCATTTTCCGATCACATATTTGCCGGCCTCCATCCAGGTGTGACGTGCATCCTCCACCGTCTTGCAAACGGCAGTCTGCGCCAGCAGGTGTCTCATACGCAGCTCATCTTTGTCGTCAAAACGATACCCTACCTTCTCTGCATCCTTGTGCACCGCTTCAATATACTCCTCGTATTCCATCGGCAGCACCGCCTTGGTCGTAATGCCAAGCTCATTGGCGCATTCGGCGATCAACTGATCCGCGCCTGCCGCATAGCAGGTACGCACGATGACACGGTAATTCTTTTGATATTCTGTCAGGATCCTTTTCACCTGCTCCTTGATCCGTTCCAGGTCCGTATGGATATTGCGGTGGCCGACGCCGGCGATCTCCAGATTCGGCTTACGCCCATAACGGTATCGATAAATGCGGATATTTCCCTGTTCACGCAGCACCTCTACCATATGGCGCACAACGGCCACATCCTTCAGCCGTTCCTCCTCGCTCAGCTGCTCATAGGGCACGATATCCATATGCTCGCGCAGCTCGTTGCGTTTTTTTCTGTCATAGAAAAGCGTGCCGTCCTCGTTGCGGGTAATATAGGAGCGGCCATAACGCCAGCCCATCGCCAGCTTTTCGCGCACCCAGCGCACGTGCTCCTCACGGCACAAAAATCCTGCATCGTCTCGCTTTTTCAGCGTTTCCTCGTCCCTGTTTTCCCCAAAATCATATACGATGGGATAGTCCAGATCCTTGTCGCTATAAAAGCAATTGATCAGCTCCAGCTTTTGCGCATAGGATTTTGCCTGCTCGATGTTGGAGATCTTCATCTCCAGCGAAAGCTCGCCAAAGGCCTCATCCAGATGTTGGATCTTCTCCTGCTGACAGCTCTCGGTATAGCTCTTGTGGATCGCCTTGGCAAAATCGCAAAGATTGATGAATTTATCCGAGGAAGCAAAGCTGTTGACCTTCTTATCCTTCTTCTGCTCGGCGGTATCGGTAATGATCCTCGGTGAGCGGGAAAGCCAGGAGGCAAGGTCCTCGGCCAGCTTACCGTCTTTGATATAGGTCACGCTGCGTGCATCTGCTTCATCTCTCTCATCCAGCTTATACCGCTCAAACCAGAACCTTGCCTCGATAGCGTTATCCTTGATCTCAAAGGCTGCCTTCCACGGCTGCAGGTCCCGTTTACTGACCATACCGAAGGCCTCGCGATCCCAGCACTGCAGCTCATCGCACAGCATCAGCAGATGCGCCAACGGATGCTCCTCCAGATCGATCGGATGCGCGTTGGGAAATTGCTGTTTTGGCAGGTCGTATTTGTTCAGACTGTTGTGCAGCAGGATCGCCGTCAGCACATCCAAAATATTTTTGGTAAAATCCCGGTAGCTCTTTTCAAACATCTGCTTGGCCAACAGAACCGCGCTGAAATAGCCGTGATCCATATACTCGGTCTGCTGCTTGACGCGCTTTTCCAGCAAGGGGCGCATCAGCTCCTGCGAGTAGCCCAGTTTGCGATCCATACCGTATGCCAGCAGATCGTTGATGCTTTCAAACTTAGCATCGGTGTGCAGAGCCGATCGGATATACATAGCGTTTTCCGGGTCGATACGCCAGAAGGCGGTCAGATTGCCAAAGGTCACATAGGGGGAATCCGGATGCTTGGGGCCCCACACGTTCTCGGTATAAGATTGGACCTGCTCGTAGGCCAGCTGAAACGGATAGCCAATGTCGTGGAAAAGCGCGGTCATGCCCCACAGATACAGGAACTCCTCCTTGTCGGCCTCGTCAAAGCCATAATGGCGACAAAAAGCGCGACGATAGGTCGCATCCCCCGCATAGATCGCAAGGCCGAGCACGAACACATACGCAGAGTGGGAATAATGATCCCGATGCTTTTTCAGCAGCTCGCCTGCGTGGTATTCGTGATCCGCCAGCAGCTCCAGCAGCTTTTTGGTATTTTCATACCCCTCGCCCAGCAGGTGAAAGACCTCGTTGTAGCAAAAATAAACGGAAAAGGCATCCTCCTTTTTGCCGCTTTCGCAGAATTGCTCCACGGCACGGCGGAAGCAAGCCATATCGGTCCCGTCCGTTTTTTTCGAAGCAAAATCAACGAAAAAGCGCTTACAAAGCTCAGTCAGTGACTGCATTCTTTTCCCTCCTTACCACTGCAAATCCGTGCTTGCTCAGCAGCCAATAGGCATCGTCCAGCAGTTGATAGTCATATTTGATCACGTCGTGGTTCATCTCGTCATCTCCGTCCCGTGCAGCCAGCAGGCGGCGGAAATCCACCAAGCCCTCAAAGGTGGTCAGATTGCCGTGACGGCGGATATGATAATCCTTTCCGTTTTTCGGTGCGGTCAGGATGGTATTCTTGTCGGCAGGAACAAAGCCCTTACTGATCATAAATGCGTTCCAACGATAATGCTCCTGGATCGCCATCGTGGTGCGCCGGGATTCGGGATGTGCCACATAAGGATCCACAACAGCCTTGCCGTCCACCGTCAGACCGGGCAAGAGAGCCGGGAGATCGCCTGCGGCATACACGCTCCAATAGGCATCATTATCCTGCAGCGCACCACTCGTTTGAATGTCTCCGGGCACCGCATCCAATCCCATCATATGTAGCTTGGAGCGCAGACTGAGGCACGCATACAGGTTGGATTCTCTTTCAAAGGGCGTTTTTTCATTATACCATTCGTAATCCGCCAGCGCACAGATCTCCGCGACTTCTTCCTTTGTAAGCGGAGACATCGGCTCTCCTGCGGCCTGAGCCTTGGTAGCCTTGACACGGTTCTTTTCAATGGCATAGGTGCGGTTGCGCTTCATCGCCATTTTGATCAGCTCATTGTCATCAATATGACCGATGCTATAGACCACCCGCGCCTCGTCGCCGATCATAAAACAATCGTTTCTCTTGAAAATGGGGAAAAATCTGCTACCGTTACGTACTTTTACGAACAATCTGGTCTGATGCGCTCCCCATTCGTCCTTCTTTTCGATCAGCTTGTTGGCCATATCCACGTTCTCCATATCGGTGCCAAAGGCGATCACGATATAGTTGTAGGCGCCTTCGGCGGTCAGGATCCCGCGTACCGTTTTATAAAAATCCGGATCGTTGATGTCCAGCGGATGGGAGTGCTCCAAAGCAGGCATTTCAGGGAACGGCAGATAGCGCTGCTGCTCCTTCGGGAGCGCGGCCTCTGCCTTGATGATATCGCCGAGCTCGTTTTTGAACCGCGCATAGCTGTGATTGAGATTTTTGTTGTTCTCCGGCCGCTCCTTGTCAAAAATGTGATAGTTGACCTGCTGCAGCACGCGCTCGCCATTCGCCATCCTCAAAAACTGATTATTGGCAAGCGATGTCATAAAGATCTGGCGGTTGGTCTTACCAAAGCCGATCATCAGCATATTGATGCCAACACCGTCGCGGACTACAAAGTTCTCGGTGTCCAGCTGCTTCTCGGTCATAAATTGCGTGAGCGGATATTGCTCCACAAAGTCCATCGCGATACGGCGATACTTGTTGATGTGGCGCACAATGCCCTTGGATTCCTTTTCCAGCTCGTGATAAAGCTCCTCGTGATCCGGATGACCGAAGGCATACACGCGCACGCGAGCAAGCAGCTCTGCGACCTCCTCCGGACGGCGGCTTTTTATCGCATTTTCGGTATGCTTTACGATCCGATAGCCAAGGGCCAGATTCTCTTCATCATCCTCGGTATTGATCACAATGATGCAGGAGCTGTTCTGCTGCGGGTCCAGGCACTGATCCAGAAGCTGCAGACACACGTTCTGCTTCTTTCCGGCCGTCAGAAAACGGATGCCCTTCATAAACAGATCACTCTGCTCCTCTTTGGTGAGCGGTGCCAGGATCGCCTTCATCCGCCGGCGCTCGGAGGCATAGATCCGGCAGCTACCGTCGTTATTGCCAATGATCAGCAGCTTTTCGCCGCGCTCCTTGCTCCACAAGCGGCGCTGCCAAAGCGCCCAGATCCTTTGATGCAGGAAGGAAACGGTGAACATTACCGCATTGGCTGCCACCATAAAGAAGCAGAAATACAGCACCACAGCAAAAAGCCGCTCCTGCTCCATAAGGCCACGCACGGTAGAGCTATCGTAACGCAGCGCTACCAGATTCGCGACCTTATTGATCGCGAGAAAAAACGCATCCAAAAATTTCTGACCCGCGTGCAAATGACCAATGCAGTAGATCGGGATCGCTGCCAAATAAATGATGGCGCAGCTGCCTTTTTTAAAATCGCGGACAAACGCGATCTTGCCACTGCGATCCCGACGCCAGAAGGCGACCAGAAAGCCGATCAATATGCCGCACAGCAGGATCATGCACAAAAGAGACAATATCAGATACATATGAGGCTCCTCTTAATATTTATTGTGAAACTGATTTCATTGTAGCATAATACTCTCTCATAATCAAGTTTTTTATCAAGCTATTTATTCTTTCGCGCAAAGCCCGAAATGCCTATGGCCATTTCATGCTTTAGAGGTCTTACGCTCGCCGCATACGCAAAAAGTTGACGAAAATGCGCGATCGTGATATAATAAAAATATCTTTTTGCGAAAGGAGAATCGCGGTGAAAAACACAATGCGCCTATTCTGGACCATGCTGAAGATCGGCCTTTTCACCTTTGGCGGCGGATATGCCATGATCGCCCTGCTGGAAAACGAGCTTGTTGAAAAGAAAAGGTGGATGGAGCAAGAGGAATTCGTGAACATGGTCGCTATTGCGGAATCCACTCCGGGCCCCATCGCTATCAATATCGCTACCTACGTCGGCTACAAGACCGGCAAGCTGCCGGGCGCGCTTCTTGCCACGCTGGGCGTCTGTATTCCCTCCTTTTCGATCATCTATGTGATCTCTCTGTTCTTCGACCGCTTTCTGGCGATCGGTTGGGTGGCAGCGGCCTTCCGCGGCATCCAGGTCTGCGTAATATTCCTCATTCTGTCAGCGGGCATAAAAATGCTGATAAAATTAAAGAAAACCCCGTTTTCTATGACCGTTATGGCACTAACGATATGTGCCATGCTGGCGATCGATCTGTTTGCCATTAACTTCTCCTCTATATTTCTGATCCTGATCAGCGGCGCACTTGGACTGACCGTTTACGCCATTGGCAGGCTGCGCGAAGGGAGGGGACGGGAATGATCTATCTGAAGCTTTTTCTCACCTTTCTCAAGATCGGTGCCGTCTCTGTTGGCGGCGGCCTCAGTATGATCTCGCTGATCTGCGAAAGTGTAACATCAAACGGCTGGATGACCGAGGCCGAGCTACTGAATTTCATCGCCGTTTCGGAATCCACTCCCGGCCCTATCGCCGTCAACATTGCTACCTTTATCGGCTCCTCGCAAGGGGGCATCTGGGGCGCTTTTTTTGCCACGTTGGGGATCGTATTGCCTTCCTTTATCATCATTCTGATCATTGCTGCCGCTGCTGCAAGTCTGATGAAGCGCGAAGGCGTCAAGGCGGTCATGAACGGTGTACATCCCTGCATCGTCGGCCTGATCCTGGCCACCGGCATCGGTATGATGCTATCCAAGCTGACCGGCATCGAGACGATCCACAGCACTTTTGCCTTCGACTGGAAAAGTGCGCTGCTTCTGGCCGCGCTGGTGCTTTTCTCGCTGCTCTACCGGCTTTTGCGAAAAAAAGGCCCCTCCCTCATACTGCTGATCCTGCTCTCGGGAGCTGCCGGTGCGTGCTTCTTCCGATAACCAAAAAACGCGGAAACGTGATACGTTTCCGCATTTTTTGTTATGCATCCACCACCATTACGGCAACGCCGTCGGGGATGGCGGTAACGGTAGGGTCCGTCTTGCCCAGCATCTGCTTGGCAATGGCAAGTGCCTCGCCAATATCCTTGGCGGGGGTCATATGCATTTCACGGATCAACGCATCGGGGGCCTCCGATACGTAGATCACCTGCGCTCGCTGCAATATCCGCAAAAAGATCTGAGTCTGCCATTGATCCGGCACCGTCTCATTGCGACCACGCCGCAAAAAGGTCTGCATCGTTTTGGCAATATCCGGCTCGCTTGCAAGCTGCTTGTAGAACTGCTCACCACCGTGCCCATCATTGGATCTGGCCAGCATAATGATCACACCGCCCTCATTGACCGTAGCCTCAGCAGCCGTCATGCCCTTGACCGCCTGATAGATATTCTGATCCAGCGGATAGCCGCCGTTGGTGGTGATGACTACGTCGGCAGGCTTGGGGCTGACACGGCAGAGCTTTGATAAGAAGGCGCATCCGGCAAGATGTGCCTCCTCCACGTCTCCCGCCACCGCATAAATGGCCTCCTTTTTCTCGTTGATCACTACGTTGACGATGTAGGCAAGCTTTGCGGCCTTGGCGGCAAAAAGCATATCACGGTGTACGGGATTGCCCTCCAGAATACCTGTTCTGGCACGCTCGTGAGCGATAAACTCGGAGCAATGATTGGCCAACACGCTGGCTCTGGCGGCAACGCCCGGCAGCACGCTCTTGCGCCCACCCGAAAAGCCGGCAAAGAAATGCGGCTCGATAAAGCCCTCTGCCAGCAGCAGATCCGCCTCGTATGCCAGGCGGTTGATCCAAAGCTCGCCGCCCGAGGGCAGAATACCGATCTGAACAAGGTTCCGGTCATCGGCGCAATCGTGCACCACGATCCGCTCGCGAGCCACGATCTCCTCGCCGAATTTTTCTACCAGCTCCTCACGCTTCGTGTTGCGGTGACAGCCGGTGGCGATCAGCAATGTGATCTCCGCCTCCGGGCTGACGCTGCGGATCTCCTCCAGCATCGGCGGAATGATGACCTTGCTGGGGACAGGGCGGGTATGATCGCTGGCGATGATCACGATCCGTTTTTTGCCCTTTGCCAGCTCGGCAAGCCGAGGTGAGCCAATGGGAGCGGCCATAGCGCTTTTGATCAAAGCGACTCCCTGCTCTGTAGGAACGTAGTCGTGCAAGCCGGACACCAATGTTCCTTGGAAGCGCTCGCCCGAAAAATCATAATTCAAATGGGTCTTACCGTAAGGAAAGCTGACGATCATACTGTGCCTCCATTGTCTTGATAGGTTAAGTATATCACATTCCGCCGCTTTCGTCAATCAAAAAAGTGGCGTGCATTGCACGCCACTTTATGTATCAACCAATGACCAATTTAAAGACCGTCATCGTCGCACCGATGATCAGCAGCACCACACCGACGATACGGTTGAGCAGCTTGGGATCAGAGCGGTTGGCGATCAGCGAGGAGAGCCAGGCAAAGGCCAATGTGGAGACCACACAGGTGATGAGACAAGCCCAGTCGGGCTCATTGGTGGAACGCCAGAAGTGGGTCAGCGCTCCGGTCAGAGCTGTAAAGGTCATGATGAACACGCTGGTGCCAACAGCCGTTTTCAGACCGTATCCGAGGAACACGGTCAGCACCAGAAGCATCATCATACCGCCTCCCGCGCCGACAAAGCCACAGACGAAGCCAACCGGAATGCCGCAAAGCACCGAGAAAAAGATCATCTTAGCGCGGCTGCGCTGCTCCAGCGCCGCCTTGGGTGCCATGATCGGTTTGATCAAGAACTTGACACCGAGGATCAGCATCATCACAAGTGAGATCACGCCCATCTCGTTATCCGGCATCAGCTGGCCGAAAAAACTACCGACGATGGCAAAGACCATCACCACAAACATCATGATTGAGCCGTTATTCAGATCGATCTTTTTGTTTTTTCCGTAAGAGGCGGCACTGATGGCGCTGGCAAGCACATCGCTGGCCAAGGCGATGCCGATCGCATCGTATGCGGGCAGCTTCAGAAAAATGATCAGCATAGGCGAGATCACCGCTGCGGCACTCATACCGGCAAATCCGGTACCGACGCCGGCGCCAAGCCCTGCTAAAATGGATACGAATATTTTGACCCCTACGCTCACAGTCCTCCTCCTTTCGTGCAAATATCTTTTTGATTATATCATATTACAACGAAAAGCACAATGCATAAGCCAAAAAATTTACAAAATGGCAAACTATACTTTTTTAATACCAAGATAGTCGCTGATCGCCGCCACCTTATCGTAAAAACAAAGCCACCAGCCGGAGGCGGTTCTTGGTACTCGGTGCGGCGTGACAGGAAACATATGATTTCGTATCATATCCCGTTGCACATATGTAAGTGCAGGATAAGCTCGCACAGCGTTTTGCAGCGCAATATCTGCATGAGCAAATAGGTGCCAACGGTGCAGTGGCCAATCGTCATGCCAGTCATAAAGATAAAAATCGTGCAACAATGCTCCCCGCACAAACTCCGCCAATGGTATGCGACTGCCAAAGCGCTTGTGATGCCGATAGCACAGATAAGCCACCTTCAGCGAATGGTCATAGACGTTGGAGCGCACGTGGTGACGACAATGCCGCAGGCTTCGGAAATCCGGCGATGCCAAAATATCCTCTATCAACCCGTAAAATTCTTTGTTTTTCACATACGTACCCCCATTTTTGCTCCATTTTAACACAATTTTGTTTGCAGAAGATCAAAGAAATGTGGGCATTTTGTGAATACGCTGTCAGATAGCGTGTAACTTTCTTCCAAACAAGAAAAAGTCGCCCAACGGGGCGACTTTTTTCCATTTTTACCTGTTTTTTCCTCTGATGACCGGTATGCCTATCAGCAGCAGAAGCAATACTGCGGCGATCACGATCAAAACGATCTTTACGGTGGGGTCCTTCAGCTTCAGTAGCAGCCGCTGCCAAAGGCCTTCGACATCCTCAAAGGGATCCTCCTCCCCATCAGGCTTGGCAAGATCGCCGATCGGCTCCTTCACGTTTGTATCTCCGTTTTCATCATTTTTTTCGTCATCGTCAAGGACCGGTGCCAGCACCGTTGCAAAAACCGTAGCGATGGCAGTCTTATCCTCGCCGTAGGTCACCGTGACGATGGCGCTGTAGCTGCCTGCCGCAAGCCCCGATGCAAGCGACACACGATAGCTCTCCTCATCCGCATCGCCACCGTTCAAGGTCAGCGTCGTGGGGCCACTAACGATAAAGTGATCCTCGTTTACGCTCACAGAGGTGATCTCCTCCGCATCGGTGCCCACGTTACGAATGGTCAAAGCAAAGCCCGGTGCTGCGGTATAACCCACCGTCACCTCGGTGCTTCCATCGGCGGTGATCTCCAGGATCAGGCCGCTTTGCGGCTCTGTGTACGACAGATCCTGCAAAACGGGATAATAGAAGGTCATATGGTCGCCCTGCATAAAATTGCTGGCGGTGGTATGCTTCAGATCCATCACATCCTTGCCTACCAGGAGATAGCCGTTGTGCCCCGTGCTATCGTTCCAGGTAACATCGACCGCGTACCAGAGATTATCCTCCATTTGCACATAGTTCCACATATGCCCCTCGCCGTCACCGGTTCCGCTGACCAGGATGCAGGGAATATTCAGCGCAGCGCAGATCATCTTAAAGGCCTTGGCATAGCCCTCACAGACCGGCCGCAGCGCGGCGGCGGTGCCGTCATTCTCCACCGTCAGCTGATCCAGCGCGGAAAGCGCTGTCCAGGGATAGCGAAAACCGAAGCTGCCCTCGGCCGCGGGGGTGTTATACGTATTATAGAAGCAAAGCTGCTCATTGATATAGTCCACCTTTGCCTTGCGGCTCTCCAGTGCATCGGCCGCATTGGCAATCGTCCGGATGCCGGCCGCCAACGCTTCGATATCTGCCTCAAGATCGCGATCGGTGATACTGTCACCGTCCCAATCCTCTCCCAGCGGCAGTATCACCTGCAGCTTCACCGTATAGGTATGACCGGTTTCAATATAAAGCTCCCCCGACATCGGCTCGCCATCCTCATAATAAGCCAGCCGACTGCTGACGCCCGCCGTCCAGAAAATATCCGTGCGATCCCGATAAAACGCTGCCACCGCATCGCTGAGCGATTCCATGATCACGCCCAGCTCGTCGGCCTTGGCCTGCAGATCGCCGTATAACGTATCAAACTGCGTTTGCGTGAGCCCCGACGGGATGTTTACGCTACGCTCCGCGACCGAAATCGGTTCACCTGCTTTCAGGCTCGGCAGATTGACTTCAGCTGCCAGGGCATCATAGATCAGCTTGGCATTGCTCGGGAGCTGCTGATAAAAATAGGTTTTGGCCGGATAGGACACGGTCGTTTCCAACGCCTCATTGGTGGCAGCTGCTGCACCCAAGGGCAGCAGAGCTGTCAAAAGCAGAAGCACGACCAGCACACTACATATTACCTTTCGCAAGGGAGTCACCTCCGTAAAATTTTGTTTTTGTGTATCGGGAAACACGTTTTTTCGCAAATTTTGCATACCGTGTTCGTTTTTTACCGTTCTTTTGCTCCGTAAGACGTGGGCATCTCACCGGTGGCCTTTTTGAAGATGCGGGCAAAATAGCGCGCATCGTAATAGCCGCACATCTCTCCGATCGTCGCTACCGAAAGGCCGCTTGCACAGCGCTCTGCCAACAGCTTTTTTGCGTGCTCAATACGCAGATGTGTCAGATATTCGCTGGGAGTCATACCAACGATGCTCAAAAACTTGCGGCGAATATGGTCCTTATGATAACCGCTTCCCTTCAGCAGCTCACCCACCGATAACTCGGGATCGTTGAAGGAGAGCGCCAACTGCCGCAAAAGCCGCTCTACGGTCGGATCGATCGGCACGGCGCGATATGCCTCGGCAATGATAGAAAGTGCCAGCTCATACATCTGCTCCAGCACGCGGTCTCCCGGCTGCTCCTGCAGATAGCGAAACAGCATCATCTGCATCAGCTGTCGCAGGCTTTCTGCGCCATCGTCCTGAAAGGCGACTGCACCGGTCAGAGCAAAGGGCAAGGTGTCGGTATGAAAATAGATATCCCGAAAGGTCTCGTCCGTTTCTTTTGTGTGCGGCACTCCGGGCGGCACGATATGCACACTGCCGGGGAAAAAGGCACTCCGCTCACCGCCGATATCGGTGGTCCCTTCCCCCTCTAAATTCAGCACGATCTCATAGAAGGGATGTCGGTGCGCACGGGAATGCGACAACGCTCTCGGGGAAATTCCCACACTCTGCAACGCCATGCTACCACCTCCTTTTTTCTTATTCTATCACAAAAAGTCGTTTTTGTCCATCTTTTTCTCGCATTTGTGCTATTCCCCCGTCCGTGGACCGTGATAAAATGAAGGCAGTAAGCAAAGGAGGTATCGTGATGCAGAACACTATGAAGCAGATGATCCTGACCGGTCCCCGCAAGACCGAGATCATAGAGGTGCCGATCCCCGAGATCAGCGACGACCAAATGCTGGTCAAGGTCACCCTGACCGGTATGTGCCATTCCGAATTTTATCCTTGGACACAGGGCAAAAACGGCAGCGGCAATACCATCGGACACGAGACCGTGGGTGTGGTTGCCAAGGTGGGCGCCAATGTGAAGGGCTTCAAGGTCGGTGACCGCGTGACGGGTCTCGGCGGTGGCGGCTACAAGGAATACATTGCGGTAAGCCCCGCCAAAATGGCGCACGTGCCCGACAGTCTTTCGGATGAGGATGCCATTTCCGAGCCCCTCGCCTGCCTGCTTTCCGCCGCCATGAAGCTGCCCGTGAAGACCCTTGGCGACACGGTCGCCGTGGTGGGCTGCGGCTATATGGGGCTTGGCTCCATCGCCCTTTTCAAGGCAATGGGCTACGGCAACATCATTGCCATCGACAAGCGCCCCGAGGCGTTGGAGAATGCAAAACGGTTCGGCGCCACCGAGACCTACCTGCCGCACGAGATCCCCATCGAATATTTTCTCACCTTCGACACCATGGGCAAGGTCAGCCTGACCCGTGACGGCAACAACTTTACAATACTGAACGGCGGCATTCCCACCGTGCTGGAATTCAGCGGCACCGAGGACGGTCTGCGCCTGGCGGGCGACCTGGTGCAGGGTCACGGACGTCTGGGCATCGGCGGCTATCACAACGACGGGGACCGCACCATCAACTACAAGCTCTGGAATTTCAAGGCCATCACCACCATCAACTGCCACGAACGCCGCATTGATTACGAAGCAGAGCTTTGCCGCCGCTGCATGGAGCTACTGGACAAGGGCATCTGGCAATTCAGGGGCGTGACCAAGATCTACGACATGAAGGATTTTGACAAGGTCAGTGAGATGATGGAGCATCACACCGACAACTTTATCAAGGCGGCATTCCGCTGCTGAAACGGCATTATCCCTGCAAACGGTAAAGAAAAAAGCCCCCGAACGGGGGCTTTTTTCTGTGTTTTTTATTTCTCCAGCGCGCGGTCGATCTTCAGGTTGGGATAGTACTTACAGAACTCAGCAAGCTCCTTGGTATAATCCCCCTCCATCTCGATGAAGTGGTGGATGTAGGGGCCCTCCATCAAGCGGTTCTCCACGGCGCAAAGGTCGTCAAACTCCGCCCAGATATAGGTGCCGTGGGTCTGGGGACCCTCGGTGGTGCGGCAGACCATAGGCAGCAGCAGATACTGTCCGCCGGCCTCGCGGTCCAGTCGGGCTACGGTGTAGGTACCGTCCTTGCCGCGCAGCCAGACACGTTGATTGACCAGTCTCGCCTTGGTGTCGGGCGCCATCTGGGAAAGTGGGAACGGGCCGCAGTGCCAGAGCAGCTCTGCGTTTCTCTTTTGCGGATGGCGAACGGTGAACTCGCCAAACAGGGGCTTGCCCTCACCGAGCGTAGCGCACTTAAGCAGCACCATGGTCATGGCGGCGTGAATATCACTCTCGCAGGAGATCATATAACCAAGGTCATTCAACAGGCTGTATACGGCACAGGGGGCGAGGCCGTCAAACATAATGGGGGTCGCTGTCCAGCACTCAGCGGAGATCACATCCAGACGGTACTCCTCAAACAGGTGCTTATACATGGCGGCAAGGGTCGCCATAGGGGTGATGTACTTGGGCGTGAGGTCGTCCAGCTCAAATTTTTCCTTGAAGAACTTTTCATACTCCGCGATCTCGTCGGCATACAGCTCAGGGGCTGCCTTCATACGCTGCTCGATGATGGCAAAATTGATGGGAATGATGCGGATGCCGAACTGCTCCATCAGCTCGCCCTCGTTGCTGATGACCGAGAAGAAGGGGGCGGGACGGATACCCACCTGGCCGATGCGCAGACCCTTGAAATTCTTCACCATGCAGGCAACGCGCACAAAGCGCAGGAAGCCTTCCTTGAACTCCTCGGACTCCACCTCGCAGGAGGGAATGTGGGAGAACGGAATGCGATAACGCTGCATCTGACGGGAAAGGCCGAAGATGCCGCACTGGGAGTCGGTGGGGCGCATACCGTCCACATAATACTCGTCGTCAAGGGGCGCCCAGAGCAGCACGGGCTTACCCAGCGCCTTGGCAATATCGGCGGCTGCCTCCTCGTTGCCGAAGTTGCAGTTGATGATCATGACCGCATCCACCTTCTCGGCCCGGAAGCGCTCGACCACCTCGGCGGCGGTGGCATCGTCAAAAACCAGATCCTGAATGCCGATGCCCTTGTTATCCACAAAGGAAACGTGCTCGCTCGCAAAATTCTTTTCAATGTAATCCACAAACCGCTTGCCTCTTTGCTCGGCGGAGTACCAAGTCAGAAAGGTGCCTCTCGGGCGGTCAGTGGTATTTCTTCTCATAGCCACCAGACCCATTTTGATCTTATAATCCAACATTTCAAAAGCCTCCTTGCTTAAATTTCTTCAATATTTGCAACGATGCCGTAATCGGCATAGTCAAAAATGGGCGCATCTTTATCTCGGTTGATCGCGATCACGGTACCCGCGCGCTGCATCCCCGCAATGTGATGCACCGCGCCCGAAACGCCCGCCGCGATATAAACGGGAGGAGCCACCGTTTTGCCGGTGAGTCCCACCTGCATTTCATAGGGCAACAGGTCGTGATCCACCATTTTTCGGGTAGTGCAAAGGGTGGCGTTCAGCCGTGCGGCAAGGGCGCGCACCCTTTCCATATCGTCCTTCACGCCAAAGCCCGCGGTCAGGATCACATCCCCTGCCTCCTGCTCTGCGGTGCGCACCGTGGCCATGGCGGGGCGGGTGATGCATTTTATCTTTGCTATGATGCTGCCCGAAAGGGCCGGGCGGTAAAGGAACAGCTCCCCACCGCTCACCTCTGCAGCGGTGCAATCGGCGCAAAGCCCTGCCTGCAGGGTCGCGGCAAGCTCTGCCGCCAATCGCTTAGAAGCGGAGTCGCTGCCGAAAAAGACGGCAGACGGGTCGCGTTTTCGGATCATTTCGGCGGTCACCTCTGCACGCTGCAGCAGGGTAATATCATCGCTGATCGCCTCCGCAAAGGCACGGGGCGCTTCACCCACGATGCAAACGTTTTGCAGCCGCTCCGCGCTTTTTGGCAAAGCTGTTTTTTCTTTGTTTTTTCGCATTCCGGCAGCGATGGCACTCTGCAACTCGTCAGGGCGGATAAAGCGGCATTGCCGCTTCCCACCTTCGTTTTCAAAGGTCTTTATCACACGGGTGGGGGAGCCTGCAAGACCGCAGCGAGAAACCTCCGCGCCAAGGGCAGCGGCATCCCATATTTCCAATTCTCCCATAGGGGCGCGCAAGCGAGGCAAGCGCAGGGTATGGATACGCTCCACCGTCAGCAAAGCGGGCAGGCTCGCCCTGCACTCCCCCTCGTCACGGGTCAGGCAGGAGACCTCCCTGTCGCCCACGGTCAGCGCCATCACGTTGGTTACGAGCTTATATCCGCACATGGCGGCAAGCATGGGTCCCGTCTGTGCGGTATCCCCTACCAACGTCTGTCTGCCGCAAAGCACCAGGTCGGGCATCAGCCTTTTGACCGCCAAGGAAAGAGTATACGCGGTGGCAAGGGTGTCCGCCCCCGCAAAAGCGCCGTCAGACAACAGGATGGCACGTTTAGCCCCCAAACGGGTCAGCTTTTGCAGAAATTCCGCCACGCTTGGCGGCCCCATGGAAAGCAGGAGGACCTCTGCGTCGGGCAGGCGCAACGCCGCCTCATAGGCGGCGGCATCAAAGGCGCCAAGCTCTCCGTCAAGACCCTGCCTGACACATACGACCACTCTCATCGGGCATTCTCCCGATAGATGGGAGCAAGGGCATCGTGAATGCGCTTGTAGGTGTCAAACAACGCTTTGTAACGAGCGGCATTTTCCAAATTCGGGTACACGGTGTCGGTTTTTTTGACACATTTTGCCACTGCCGCCTCGGCATCGGCAAACACACCCACGGCAATGCCTGCCAGCATGGCGGAGCCGAGGGAGGAATCCGAGCTTTCGGTGATCTGCAGCGTCAGCCCCAGTACGTCGGCGGTGATCTGCCGCCAGAGCGGTCCCTTGGCACCGCCCCCGATCAGGGTGGCAGTCTCCTTATAAGGAATGCCCAGCCCATCCAGATACAGCTTGTTATCCAGCAGCGAAAGGGAGACACCCTCCAATACCGCTCTGGTAAAATGCGCTTTCGTATGGGTGGCGCGCACGCCAACAAAGCTGCCGCAAAGAGTAGGATCGGCATAGGGAGTCAGCTCACCGTTGAGATAGGGGTGGAAGAACAGTCCCTCAGCGCCGATCGGCACCTTGGCTGCGCCCCCGTCCAGCTCGCGGTAATCCCCTCCAAAGGTATCGCGATACCAGCGGTAGGACGCCGCCGCCGATTTGGTGGCGGTACCGGGATACCAGAGCCCCTCAATGATATGGGAATAGTTCACCAGATGGCGATCGGGGCGTGCCCCCTCGGTGATCACGCAGATACGTCCTGCCGTGGCCAGCTTGACGGTCACGTCACCGGGGCTCACCGCACCGGAGGCAAAGACCTCCATCACCGTATCGGTGGTACCGCAGATCACAGGGGTGCCTGCGGCAAGACCCGTGGCAGCGGCTGCCTCTTCGGTGACCTTGCCGATCACATCGGTGGGCTTGCAAATGGGGGGCAGCATAGCGGCGGTAATACCGCACAGGCCACACAACGCTTCATCCCACGCCATTTTGTTACAGTCAAAAAGCATACTGCCCTCCGCCTCAATATAGTCGGTGCAGTACACGTCGGTCAGAAAATAGCGGATATAGTCCTTTTCAAAAAAGATATGGGCGATGCGGGAAAACACCTCCGGCTCGTTCCCCTTCAGCCACAGCAGCTGAGGGAGCGTCCAGATGGTATCCGGCTTGTGAAAGGTCTTTGCAAAGATCTCCTCCCCGTATTGCTCCCGCAGCGCATCCGCCTCGCGACGGCTACGGCTGTCCGTCCAATGCATAGCAGGTCGCAGAGGACGGTATTCCCCATCGCAAACAAGAGAGGTGTGCGTGGCGGAATCGACGGCAACGGCGGCGATATCAAAAGGCGAAATGTTCGCTTTTTTCAATACCGTTTTCGTATTTTCGCACAAAGCGGCGATCCAATCCTCGGGGGCTTGCTCGCAAGCTCCGGGGGCAGGATAGAGAGTGGGATACTCCACCGTATGCTCACAAAGGATGGCTCCGTTCTCCCCAAGGAGTGTGGCCTTGGAGGCGCCGCCGCCAAAGTCGATGCCCAAGAGATATCTCATAGCATACTCCTAAAATTTGATTTTGTAATTCTCACCAAATATGCCCGCAACAGCACCGCGGGCGATCAGTCCCTCGTTTTGCTCATGGGCAAGCAGCCACTTGTTCCGACGGAACAAAAGAGGATCTGCAGTAGGCTCCTCCAGGGGCGTATTGGTGCCCTTCGGCAATGCGACCACGCAGCCAAAGCCGCTCTCCTGCACCTGGCAGGGGCAGAAATGGGTGGCGGTGGCGTAGACCTCCACCACAGTGCCGGCGGGCAGGTAAAACGCCTTCATATCGGCAGAATCCAGCTTTCCGGCCTTGATATCCGCGCGCTGTCCGAGGATCAGCACCAAAGGGGTGACGGCAACATTCAGCTCGGAGGAAAAATGCCATTCGGTAGCGTTCAGCGTGTCGCTGTAGCCGTAGCAATAGCCCACCTGCGTATCCAGTGTGCCAAACACCGCATTCTTGATCTCGTCCGCGATCTGCAATGCCTCAAAAGCGGGCACGGATGGCAGATAAGTCGACCCGTTTGCGGGCTTTTCCAGCTTTTCCGCCTCGGCGGCGATCTCGCTCACGTCCATTTGCAGCACGCGCCCATAGGGAGCGAAGGCGGGATCGGTCACGTCGTACAGCCGCAGCGTGGGGTTCAGCTCCTGCAATTTTTTCAGCATGGCGAGCCTCCTTATTTTTTCTCGATCCAGGCGTGTGCCGGGTCGCTGCTGCGGTTAAAGCCCTGATGATCTCCTGCCATCAGCCAGAGAAAATAGGTCTGATAGCCGGGGGTGGAAACGGTGGTGTGGTAACCGTAAGGAAACTCCACCAGCTCGTCGTTCTTCACGCGATACGCCTCGTCCAGGCTACCGTCGGCCGTATACAGGCATTGCACCGCAAAGCCCTGCTTAGGGTCAAAGAGGAAGTAATAGATCTCCTCGGCAATGCACTCGGTGGGCATATTGTCCTCGTCGTGCTTATGAGGGGGGAAGCCTGCCCAATTGCCCTTGGTGCAGTAGGCCTCTCCGATGGTCAGGATCTTTGCGTTGGAATTGCCGTCAATGATAAAGCTGGTCTCACGCTGATAAGGCTGCTCGCCCAGAAGCTTGAGCACCACATGGTCCTCGCGAAGCACCTGGGGCTCGGTCTTTTCCGTAACGGGGGTCGCGCAAACGGCGATCTTGATGTGATCCCTTGCAACGATCTCCAGCTTTTGATCGCGGGGCATATAAAAGCTCTCTGCGCGGCGATTTTCGAACACGTTATTGCGATTTCCCACGTTTTCAAAGAAATAGCCCTCGGTCTTCACATCGCAATGACCCTCCAGCATGATGAAGGCGGTCTCCTTGTCAGCCGTCTCAAAAACGAGGCTCTCTCCGCCGTCCAGCTCAATGATGCCGAACTCCAGCTTTTTCAAGGAGCATTCGCCGATCTTGCAAATGGGGGTGTAGCCCTTGGCAGGCACGTACGCCTTTTTATAATTATAGCTCATAGCCATTCTCCTTCATATAATTTTTCACCGTTTCAAAATCCGGTACGCTTTCTCTGGCGCCCACGCCGGTGCATTTGATGGCGGAAACCGCGCTGGCAAAGTGGCAGCATTTTTCAAAGTCGTAGCCCTTGCAAAGTCCTGCGGCAAAGGCACCGTGGAACACGTCGCCCGAGCCGTTGGAATCCACCACGTTGGCGGGGTAAATGGGATAAGTGACCGTTTTTTCGCCGTCGTACAGAAGTCCGCCGCGCTTGCCCTGCGTGACCACCACCACGGTGGGGTGATAGGTCTCGTAAAGCTTTTTTGCCGCAGCCTCGGCGCTGTCACACCCGGTGTGGCCCATGGCAAACTCCTCGGAGGGGATCATGATGTCGGTCAGCGCCAACAGCCGCTCCACGTTCGGGTAAAGACCTCCGCAGTCGTACAGCACGCGGGTGCCGCTCTCTCTTGCCACGGCGGCGGCCTCCACCGCCGCGTCCAGCTCGTTGCCGTCCACCATCAGAATATCCGCCTCGGCGATGGCACGGCGCTTGGCATCGTCCAGCCGAAGCGCGGGCAGATCTCCCTTGTCGAACACGCAGGTGCGGCTGGCGCTCTCCTGCCCCAGCCAGATCACAGAAGTAAAGGAACGGTATCCGTTTTTGCGGTCAATGAGGTCGGTGGCGACCCCATATTTTTCAAAATCACGGCAGAGAAAATCCCCTGCCCCGTCTTCCGAAAGTACACCGATAAAGGCGGTGTCCTCACCCAGCTTGGCGGCAGCGACAAGCCCCGTTGCCGCAGGGCCGCCCCCTGCCTGACGGCAGGAGAGTGCCCGCATCTTGGTATCCTCCGCAGGATAGCGGGGCACCTGCATCAGGGTATCCATCACGCAGGCACCAATGCCAACGATGCGCCCCATATCACTCCGCCCTTCCGGCAGCGCCGGTCAATGCGATCTTCTCCACCGCCAGCGCCTTCACGCGGGCAATAGCCTTTTTCATAAATACATCCACGGCGATGCTGCGGTTGGGATCCTCCAGGGTCTCCTTGGTGCCCTCTGCAAAGGCACAGCACACATCGGTGCCGATGTTCATCTTGCGGATACCTGCGGCGATGGCTGCCTTGACCTGCTCATCGGGGATGCCGGAGCCGCCGTGCAGCACCAGCGGAATGCCGCCGGTAGCCTCGCGGATCGCCTTGATGCGCGCGATATCCAGCTTGGGGGGCTTCTTGTAATGCCCGTGAGCGTTGCCCACCAGCACCGCAAGACAGGTCACGCCGGTCTGCTGCACAAAGGCGGCCGCCTCCTCGGGGGAGGTGAACTCATCCATGGCATCGTCGTTGACGCTGCCCACGTGACCGATCTCGCCCTCCACGCCGATGCCGATGGCCTTACAGGTCTCGACCACGTGCTTTGTCATCTCCACGTTCTTTTCAAAATCATGCACAGAGCCATCCAGCATAATGCCGGTGCAGCCCCAGCGGAGCGCACGGGTCACCTCCCACTCGGAGGGGCCGTGATCCAGATGGAAGCAGATCGGCACCGAGGCGCGCTGCGCGGCAGCCACCACGGCGGGGCAGATGTAAAATCCCACCTCCTCATTGAGAAGTCTGGGGTAGATCTGGATGATCACGGGCGCCTTCTCCTGCTCGGCTGCCTCCACGATGCCCATGACCGTTTCGGTGTTGTATACGTTAAAGGCAGGAATACAGTAATTTCCCTCCTCTGCCATACCAATGATCGTTTGCAAATTGACCAACATCGTTTTTCTCCCCCTTTAATCCAGAATGAGATCTTCCAGAGACAGGATCTCCACCTCGCTCTGCTCCACCGCCTTCAAGGAGACGTACTCGGAAACAGAAGCGGTCACGATGGCCTTTTCCCCGATGCTGGTGGCATTGAAGATGCGGCGCTCCGCCACCTTCTTCATCACGTCGGGCAAATACTGCGCCATCAGGATGTTGCCTGCCCAGACCGTCTCGGCGCGGTTCAGATGCAGCTCGTGCAGCTCGGCAAAGGCGGCGATCACCGCTCTGGCCTCCTCGGTCTCCTCCAGATCGCGGGCGAGCTGGAAGGGATCCTGATAAACTACGGTCTTATTCTTCTTTTCTGCCTGCAGGGCACCGTTCTTTACAAGCTCCGCGAGATACGCGGTATAGGTCACGGGCTTGGCGGCAAGTGCCACGCCGTACTCCTTGTAGGTCTGCTTGATGACCTTGCTGTCGGCAGGATCGTAGATCACCACCGTCTTGTAGGCATCCATCGCCTTAGCGGCGGCGGCCATCTGCTCCTTGGTCTCCTCGGCAGCACCGATCAGAAACTCCAGCTGCGCACCGGAGGCGGGCTCATCCGCCAGCACGGTAAAGGCGACACCTGCCTTTTCCAGCACGCGGATCGCCTTCAGCGCCTGCTTGCACGCCATGTAGCGGGCATCCACACCCAGATACAGCAGCGTATCGGTGGGGGCGCTGTGGGCGGCAATGGCAGCGGTCAGGGTCTCACACATAGCAGTCTTGCCATAGGCATTGCCGGTGTCCAGACAGTTGTCTACCATCTTATTGATATACACGGGCAGCTCATCCTCCAGCGCCGCCTGCAGTCTCACCTCACCCGTGAACATAACGGGATCCCAGCCGGTGGTGCAGTCGTGCACGCAGGCGCCGCAGCCGGCGCACTCGTAAATATTATCCATGATCTCGCAGAGCTCGATGGCACCGCGATTGACCAGCGAAATGCCCAAAGCGCGTGCGCGAGGGGTGCTTCTCTCGTGACCGGTGGCGTTACCGATGGGACAAATATGGTGGCACATCCAGCAAAAACGGCAGGAGTCCACGTGCTGCTTGGCTTTTTCAGAAATCATCATTGCTTGCTACCTCCCGATCAAAGTCCCAGCTTAAAGGGATTCATAATGCCGTTGGGGTCCAGTTGCTTTTTGAGCCCCTCAAACACCTGCATAGCAGGACCGTACTGCTCCTTCATCAGTCTGCCCAGCTTGATGCCCACGCCGTGGTGATCGTTGACCACACCGCCGTGTGCCAGTGCGGCGCGCACGCCGCAGGTCCAGACCGCCTGATGGAGACGGAGCGCCTCCACGGGATTCTGAGGCACGTCCTTGCCCTCAATGATGAAGCGATCGTAGAGCATGGCGCCCCACTCGTACCAGTGGGAGAAATGCGCGATGAACTTGGCCTGGGGGAAATTGCTCTCCACCGCATTCTTCATCGCCCAATAGATCTCCTCGATCTTATTATAGGGCGCGATAGTATCCATCGTGCCGAACATCTGGGGGATATCCATCATATGACCGGGATAGAAGAAGGTGATCTTCTCCTTCCACCACTTTTCGCCGTACTCGCTGCCCAGATCCTCCGCACCGTACTTGGCAAAGGTGTCCAGCAGGATCTTCTCCTCCACGGCGACAAGCTCCTTGCAGCCCTCGATGGCCACGTTCATAAAGGCGCCCTTGCGCTGTACGCCCACGATCTTCTTGATCAGCGAGGCGGTCTCCGCCTCGTCATACAGGCGCATAACAGAGGGCTTGAACTTCTGCAGCAGCTCGCGGGAGGCCTGGAAGGCTCCGTGCATATCCTGGAACAGGAAGCCGCGGAAGCGGCGCTCCTCGGGCTGATCGTAAATGCGCATCTGCGCCTTGGTGATGATGCCGAGAGTGCCCTCGGAGCCGATGAAGATCTGATTCAGATCGGGGCCTGCGGCGTGCTTAGGCGCGGGGCTGGTGGTGATGATGTCACCGTTGGGCAGCACCACCTCCATCTGCAGCACCATGTCGTCGATCTTTCCGTACTTGGTGGAGCAAACGCCGATGCCGCGATGAGCCAGGAACCCGCCCACGGTGGAGCAGGTCAGGGAGGAGGGATAGTGCATGGTCGCCTTGCCCACCTCGTTGGCCGCCCATTCGATGTGCTTATAGATGGCACCGGTGCCGCACTCGATGTACATACCGTCGGTGTTGACCTCATAGATCTTGTTCATCCGCTTAGTATCCAGCAGAATGCCGCCGCACACGGGGATGGCTCCGCCCTGCGTGCCGCCGCCGGCACCCCAGGTGGTAACGGGCAGCTTGTAGTAGTTGGCGATCTTGACCACCTTGGAGACCTCGGTGGCATCCTTGGGGCAAACGATAAAGTCCGCCTCGGGCATGCGGCAGCCGCGATCCGCCCACATACGGGAAAGCCAGTAATAATCCACGCTGTGCGTGACCTTGTCGATCTGGCGGACCGAGCAGTTTTCCACACCCACAGCATCCTCCAGCTCGGTCAGGATCATGGAAAACAAAAATTCATTCATTTTGATCTGCATACGAATTTCTCCTTTTGCGTTTTGTTTTTACAAGACGATTGTAACATATTATTTTGTCGCGCGCAACCAACAGCGAAAATATTTTTCGACTTATTGACATTTTTTTTGAAAAATGCTACAATAAACGAAAATAATTTCCATCAAGAGGTGTAAAATGGAATCCATTCTGCATAAGATCCGCTTTTCCTTTGACCTGATGGGCCCCGCCGAGAAAAAGATCGCCAATTATCTGCTGGATCACACCGGTGAGATCATCAGCCTTTCCATCTCGGAGTTTGCCGCCCATTGCGACTGCGGTAACGCCACCGTGGTCCGCTTCTCCAGACGTCTCGGGCTGGAGGGCTATCAGGAGCTGAAGCTGCGCATTGCCGCCGAGCTGAACGCTGCCTCCTCCATCGGCGGTGAGATCAACCGCGAGGACGGCTGCTATGAGATCTTTCAAAAGCGGATCAACGACATCTACGACTCCCTCAAAAACACCGAAACAGTGCTGGATCCCGATGCTTTGAATAAGGTGGCGCAAGCGGTAATGCGAGCGGATCGCATCGTTATCTTCGGGCTTGGCAACTCTGCCGCCATCGCGCAGGATGCGGCGCACAAATTCCTGCGGCTGGGACTCTCGGCGCAAAGCTGCTGTGACAACCACCTGCAGGCCATTGTCGCCTCCCATCTGCGACGTGGCAGCGTGGCCATCGGCATCTCTCACTCCGGCTCCTCCAAGGATATCGTGGATGCGCTGCGCCTTTGCAAGATCTGCGGTGCCACCACCGTCTGCATTACAAATCACGGCAGCTCCCCCATCGTGGATGCCTCCGACATTGCCCTTTTCACCAAGTCCGATGAGACCAAGCACTCCATCCTCGCCATGAGCTCCCGCATTGCCCAGCTTGCCATTTTGGATAGCATCTACACCTATATCGTGCTGAACGCCGACAAAGCCTCTCGCCAGGCGATCTACAACACCGAGATCGCATTACAGAGCAAAAAGTACTGAAAAAACGGCACCCGTGCAGCGGAATTCGCTACACGGGTGCATTTTTATATTCTGATCTCTTTGCCGTGACGGGTATAGCAGCCGCTGAATTTGACCGCCGCAGGATTGCTGACGGCAATGCGCGCAGGTACGCCTCCAAACACACAATCCGAGAAGGCGATCAGCTCGTCGCCCTTTATCTCAATATCCATCAGGCGTCCGAAGTTGATCGCATTGAAGGCAATGGCGGCGGATGCCTCGATCACGATCCTGGAGTAGAACATCTGGCAGCCGGAAAAGATATAGCCGTTGGTGGCACCCAGCAGCAGAATGCCGATGCCCTTGTTATTATCGGTGTGATTGAAGCTGCAGCCCACCACCGAGCCGTGGGAATGATTGGGGGACTTGATCCGCAGGTTGTCGATCATAAAGCCCAGGCGGTTGCCGTCAAAGGCGCAGTTGACGAACTTGTTGTTGCCGCCGTTGTTGATGCAGCCGTAGCCGTTCTCGCAGCATTGGATATTGGTGAAGGCGTGGTATTCGCTGAAGTGCGAAATGTTCAGGCCCGTGCCACAGTTGAAGATGTGGCAATTGGTGGCGGTCAGGGAGGCGCGGATATAGTAGCCGGTATCCACGCAGGTGATGCCACCGCCGTTATAGCCGCTGATCCAGCAGCCGGAAATGATGGCATTGAGCTTTAAGCCCTCCCCCATCCAGTCCTTGGTGGTAGCCGTGCCCCGATAAAGGATGCCGTGGCGTGCGCCCGGCTCCTCGGGCAGCTCGATCTTTTGCTCCGCACCGCAAAGAAACAGATCCTTCACGCAGCAAAAGGCATCCATGCTCACGGTAGAGCCTGCCTCCAGCGCAGGATCCAACAGCAGTCGGGTGCATCTGCCCAGACCCGAAAGTGTGGCATTCGGCGGCATCCTCACACCGCTGACCAGATAGGTGCCGCTGCCAAGGCAGCAGGCGCCGTAGGTATTCAGCTTTTCCTCAATGGCGGCGGTCATATCCTTGCCCGGGATATTCGCCACAAAGCAATCCTGCAACACGCTCATTTCCTGCATAACAGATCCTCCCTTTTTCTGCATTTGGTATTAAAAATGCGCAAAAAACGCAAACGGTACTGTTTTTTGCGTTTCTCTGATCGTGTCGGCACTCGCGTGCTTCCCTACCGCCATCCTATCACAAATCGTATTTTTTGTCAACCGGCGGAGTCGGATCTTGCTTTCATATTTTTTTGGCAGACGATTGATTTTTTCGTCAAAATATGGTACAATAAAATTTGGTAGATCAAGCCGAGGATCAAGCCCGGCACAAAAAACGAAACAAAAAATACAGGAAAGAGGTATTTTTATGGCTAAGAGTGTAAAGGATATCCTGAAGCTTATTGAGGAAAACAACATCAAAATGGTGGATTTCAAGATGGTCGATATCAACGGTCAGTACCGCCACGTCACCATCCCCGCAGAGAATTTCTCTGAGGATACGCTGAAGAGCGGCATCGGCTTTGATGCCTCCAACTACGGCTACGCGGTCGTGGAAAAGAGCGATATGGTCTTTATCCCCGATCCCGACACGGCCGTGATCGATCCCTTCTGCTCTATCCCCACCCTGTCCATGAGCGGTAACGCCATGATCATCGACTATCCCGAAAACCGTCCTCTGCCTCAGTACCCCCGCAACATCATCCGTGCCGCCGTTCAGTATATGAAGGATAGCGGCGTGGCCGACACCATGAAGATCCTGCCCGAGTTTGAGTTCTACCTCTTTGACGACGTAGCCTGGGAGGTCAGCGGCCGCGAGGTCAGCGCAACCGTGGATGCGCAGCAGTCCTACTGGAACAGTGCCGTTGAGGGCAAGGGCGTGGTCGTGCCCAAGCAGAAGAACTATCACATCGCCAAGCCCTTTGATATTTCCTACGAATGCCGCTCCGAGATGTGCATGCTGATGAAGGAGATGGGCATTGAGATCAACTACCATCACCCCGAGGTTGCAGCCTCCGGTCAGTTCGAGATCGAGCCTCAGCTGGGCGAGGTCGTCCATATGGCCGATGCCACCATGATGATCAAGTATATCATCCACAACACCGCGCTGAAGTACGGCAAGTCTGCCACCTTTATGCCCAAGCCCATCTACGGTGAGGCAGGCAGCGGTATGCACGTGCATATGCTGCTCTTCAAGGACGGTAAGCCCGTGTTTGCCGGCGGTGATGACGATTACGCTCACCTTTCCAAGGAGGCTCATTACTTCATGGGCGGTCTGCTGAAGCACATCGCCTCTCTCTGCGCCCTCACCAACCCCAGCACCAACTCCTTCAAGCGTCTGGTGCCCGGCTTTGAGGCGCCCGTGACCGTTGGCTACGCCACCTCCAACCGCTCTGCGGTCATCCGTATCCCCGCATACGCAAAATCCCCCGACAAGCGCCGCTTTGAGCTGCGCAACCCCGATGCCACCTGCAACCCTTATTTCTGCTACGCCGCCATTCTGATGGCCGGTCTGGACGGTATCAAGAACAAGATCGATCCTCACGCTGAAGGCTGGGGTCCCTACGATTTCAACCTCTTCCATCTGCCCGAAGAGGAGAAGGCCAAGCTGCAGGGCCTGCCCACGTCTCTCCCCGAGGCACTGGATGCGCTGGAGGCGGATCACGACTACCTGACCGTCGGCGGCGTATTCCCCGAGGAGCTGTTGAAGAACTTCATCAAGCAAAAGCGCGCCGAGTGCAGCGAGATGTCCAAGATCCCGCACCCCGCCGAATTTGACAAGTACTACAATCTGTAATAAAAAAAGACCTGCCCTCCGGCAGGTCTTTTTTTATCTTTTGCCCAGCTTTTTCAGCACTTCCACACCGGTGGTGGGATCATCACTGGTGAACATACGACAGCCCATATCAAGCGCCTTTTTATACTGTTCCTCGGTATCCGGCACCAGAATGCAGGTCAGGATCTCTCGCGCATCCGCGTAAGCATAATCCTCGGCAAAGCCGGCGACGTGATCGGCGTCCTTGCGCCAAATGGCAGTCCAATCCAGAAAGCTTTCCAGAGGGCGCTCGGAAACATCCTTTTTGGTGTAGCCGATATAGCCGTGGATCATAAATTTACCCGGCCATTTTTTGTCCACATACTCCAGCACCTTCTGAGAAAAGGAATTCATCATGCTGCGCTCGGCAAGGCCGTAACGGTCGATCAGCTCTACCAGCTTATCCACGCAGCCGTATGCCTGCGCCTCGCCCAGCTCATTGGGGTATTCCTTCAGCTCCCAGTTGATCAGCAGATCGGTCTGACTGATAAAATCCAGGAATTCCACCACCGTGGGGATCTTTTCACCGGCAAAGGAGGGGTCCTTCCAGCCGCCTGCATCCAACGCGCGGATCTCCTCCAGGGTCATCTGATCCACAAAGCCGCTGCCGTTGGTGGTGCGCACCACATCTCTGTCGTGGATCAAGACCAGGTGCCCATCCTTGGTGGTGCGCACATCGGTCTCAATGGCATCGCAGCCGACTGCCAATGCACCGCGAAAGGCGGGCATCGTGTTTTCGGGATAGTGCAAGCGGTCACCGCGATGGGCGCCAAACAGGATCTTACCGCTATTCATATAAGGATTGTTCGTTCTCATGCTCTCACCTCACGAAATTTTTCATGTGTATTATACAACATCCGAAAAAGCAAGGCAATAGCTTTTTGAAAAAAGCTTTACTTTTTTCAAAAAGTGCCGAAACGTGTCGTGTTTTATTTCTTTATCGACAAAGCAACGCATGGCGCAGCACCGCAATATTCTCCTCAGAATATTCCATCTCCTCAGAAACGATCCGCGCGCTTTCCGCGGCCGTAAGACCATTCGACAACCATAACGTGCGAAAAAAACGCTCTAACAGCAGCGCGCTGCCTACTGCAAGGCGGAATTCCTGCCCGTTATGCGCTCCGCTTGCGTGTCGATAGATCAGATATGCCAAAAAGCGCTCGCAATAAGCGGCATCGACCCCCTCTGCCATCGGCGCCGCGGAAAAACCGGCAAAAAGCGATCTGTGTTCATCATATAGATATTCCAGCCGCTCCAGTACTGTCTCGTCCGATAAAGCAGCCTCGGAAATGTCGTACATCGCAGTGATCGCCTTCAAGCGATCTGCGTACGCGCGCGTGCCATTCGAAAGTAGGTCATAAAGCCGCTCACGCTGCGTTTTTGCGTCAAAATCCGATACCGTTATGGGGTTTTCTTCGCAGTTATCCTCCCAAACGCACACCAAGGTACGATAATCAGGCTCCTCCAGCATCAACCGTGCAGCCTCCTCGCAGCAGGCACCGATACCGCATTCCAGGCAATCCCCCACCTCGTTATAAAAGCGCGGATGCTCTCGACAAATATCGCAAAGATACTCCTCGCCAACGGCACTGATCAAGCGGCAAAGGCCACGATCATCCAGCAGAGCGCATCTGCCGTTTGGCTGCAGGGCAAAATGCGCGCCCTCCGCATCCTCCACAAGGGCGGCGCGAACCGTATTACCGATCTCACCCGTCAGGCTACGATAGATCCGACGGCTTTCCTCGTCAACGTCGATCTCCCAACCAACGCAGCAGCTATGCCGGCATCGATCCGCAATGCATTTAAATTTCTGATAATAGATCGGTGCCCGACACCGCATGATCCTCTCCTCCTTGCATGATCGCTATGCCTTGATTATAGCACGAACCGTCTGTGCCGTCAAGCGCAAAATCGCACCCGTTGTGGGACTTATTTCGTGTCACACACCCGTAAAACGACCTTGCCCACGTTCTCGCAGCGCTCCAGAATGCCATGTGCCGCCTCTGCCTCGGTAATGGGCAGCACGCGGTAGATAGAGGGCTTGATGGCACCGCTCTCGATCTTGGGCCACACGTTTTTGACCAGCTCCGAGAGGATGTATGCCTTAAAGGCAGGGGTTCGGTTGCGCAGCATACTACCCACCAGGTGCAGCCCCTTGGTCAACAGGGGGCGCAGCGGTACGGTGGTCTCGGTGCCTGCCAGGGTGGAGATCACCACCCAGTAGCCGCCTCTTGCCATATAGGGCAGGCTCTTGCCAAGCGTTTCCCCCGAAAGGCAGTCCATGGAAACGCTGACGGGGGTACCGTTCTCCTCCTCTGCCTTCAGGATCTCCTCCACGCATTGGGTGGTGGAGTTGATGATCACGTCGGCGCCGAGCGGCCTGATCTTTTCCGCGATCTCGTCGGAAAGCACCGAGGTGATGACACGGGCACCGAACGCCTTTGCCATGGGGATGGCCACCGAGGCGAGTCCGCTGGCACCTGCGGGGATAAAGGCGGTCTGCCCCGCCTCCAGATGTCCTTCGATAAAGAGATTTAAATAGGAGGTGGCATAGGCCTCGGGCAGGGCTGCCGCCTCCACAAGGGAAAGACCCTTGGGCACGGGCATCAGCATATCCTGCTTTACCGCCACGTATTCGGCGTAGCCGCCGCCTCCCAGCAGGGCACAGACGCGGTCTCCCACCTGCCATGCGGTGACCTCAGCACCTACCGCCTCGATCACGCCTGCGACCTCCAGCCCCATCCATTCTGGGCAGCCCGCGGGGGAGGGGTACTTGCCCTGCCGCTGCAAAAGATCGGCGCGGTTGAGTGCCGCCGCATGAATTTTGACCAGCACCTCATCGGGGCGTATCACAGGGTCGGCGACCTCCGACCAAACCAGATTTTTGTTACCGTCTACCAAAATTGCTTTCATTGCTTACCTCACAGTCCATGTACTTTCAGATATTCGTCCATACGGAGATCCCGCTCATTCTGCTCCGGCACAAAGCCCTGCGGAATGTTGGCGATCTCCCGCCTCAAGCCCTCATAAAGAGGGGTCATGTCCTCCTGCCGCAGTCCCGTCAGCGCCAACACCTTGCTGTTGTCGGTGATGCGACGGAAAAGTCGCGCATATTCCAGCTGCCAGCGCACCGATTTCCGTATGCTTGGGTCCAGAATGGCAAGATAGTCCTCCTTGTCCACCCAGACCGCCTCCAGACCGACCAGCTCGTGATAGTATGCGGCGATCTCTCCCCAGGTGCGATGCTCTGCGGAGCAGACGTTGTAAAACTCCCGCTTGGCCTCCTCCTTGAAAAGGATCCGTGCGATCATTTTCGCCACGTCACCGCCCCAGGAAAGGGTGGCGGGCTTATCCTTTGCCTGCAGGGGCAGCACCACCTTTTTGCCGAGCAGCGCTCTGCCCACGCTGTGCTTGAACTCCAGCGTGACCAGCTGAAGGCGCATGGTGGAGTAGGTGGTGGCGGGGCGCACTACCGTCCAATTGTCGTAGGGGGATGCGGTCAGCAGATCCTCGGCACGCGCCTTGTGGATGCAATAATCGTTGGAGGCCTTCAGCTCCTCATCCTCCGAGCTGTCCAGCAAACGGGGCGAGGTCTCCTTAATTGGCTGCTCCTTGTCGTCGTAAACGCGGCAGGAGGACAGGAAGATGTAATGCCCCGTGTTTTCCAGAAATAGCTTGTAATAGTCGGCAAAGGGGTATTTACCATAGTCCATAAAGTTCACGATGCCGTCAAATTTTTCGTTCAGCAGCTCCGCGAGAAATTCCCTGTCAAAGGCGTTTCCCGTCAGATACCGCACGTTAGCGGCAAAAGGAGAGGCGGCATCCAGCGCCACGGCGGTCACAGCACAGCCCAGCGACGTCAGCTCCGGCACAAGATATCTTCCCATGGCGCCCGTGGCGCCCAAAACCAATACTTTTTTCATACCGTTATGCTCCTTTTTCAATCCTTGTATGCGACCTGACCGTCGCAAAGGGTCAGCACGCAGCGATAGCCCTCCCTGCCGCACACGCGGTTGCCCGCCTTGTCGGTCAGGTCAAAGGGCTGGTCGGCAAGGTCAAATACGGCAACATCTGCCGCACGTCCCGGCTGTAGCAGGCCCCATTCCGCACTGCGCCCCAATGCCTTGGCGGGAGAGACGGTCACGGCGCGGAAGATCTCCTCCTCCCGCATACCGAGGGCCCCGGCAATGCTCATACACATAGTCATGCCGTATCTGCCACCCCGCTTGTAGGCGCTGAGGCAGGTGATATCGGTGCTGATCAGATCGGGGACGATGCCGCTTTGCAGCGCATGCTGCAGAATGGCGAAATCGGTATGCACGTGACCCGCAAAGCCCACGTCAATGATCACGCCTCTCGCTTGCGCCGCGCGCATGCTTTCAAAGCCGTCCTCTGCGGCATTTTGTGCACCGCCGTGGAAGGCGTGGGTGAGAATGTCACCTGTGCCGAGGGTCTGCAAAATATCCGCCATTTTGGTGGGGGAATTGGCGCAATGCACCATAACGATGAGCCCTCTTTCGTGGGCAAAATCGCAGACCTCGCGCAAGGGCGCGGTATCGGTAACATCTGACATCGTGGTGTCAAAATACACCTTTACGCCGACCGCTCTGTCACCGAAAAGCGCGATACGTTCCTTTGTTTTTTGAAGATCTGCACGGTTTTCGCGAAATCTTGCCTTGGCGAACACTGCGCCCTTTACCGTAAAGCTGTCAAGCAATTCCCTGTTCCCTTGCTCCCCCGAGGCATCCGCCGCGGCGGTCACGCCAAAGGGAATGGTGGCAAGATCCGCAGGGGTGCCGAACTTGTCGGTAGAAATGCCACGCAGATGCACGTGGGCATCCACAAGGCCCGCGCAAACCGTTTTGCCCGTGGCGTCAAACACAAGGTCGGCGGTCTCTTCCACATCGGGCTCGATCCTTGCTATACGGTCCCCGTCGGTCAGCACGTCTGCCTGCCAAAAGCGCGCGCCGTCGAACACGCGGCCGTTTTTAATCAATATTCTTGCCATTGAAGCGAATACCTCCCACGATCTCAGAGAGTACCTTTTGCACCAGATAATCGTGCTCATAGGTGAAGGGATTCTGCTTGTTGCCCATGATATAGTCATAAAAATCCCGCATCATGTCGTCATAGCGGCCGTGGGCGGTGTTGTCCTCCACGGGCACCTCGATATGCGCACCCTCCCAGGGGCCTTTCACGATGCTGGTATCCGAATAAGTCATTCTGATCGGCTTTTCCAGAGGGCAGATATTGACCGTGCCCTTGCTGCCCGCTACCACCAGCTGCCGTCTGCCGTGACCGTTGACCTCTACTGAGGAAACGAAAATGCGGCAAAGGACCCTGTCGTACTCCAGCACGGCAAGGTTGTTATCCTCAAAATCAACACCGTCCATGCCCGTATGCTGCAAAAAGGCGGTGATCTTCTTGGGCTCACCCATCATATAGACGATCAGATCCACCAGGTGGCTGCCAAGAATATACATGACACCGCCCCCGAAGTTGGTCAGCCATTTTTTGAACTTGACGGGATGAAAGGTGCTCATTTCCGCGTTGATGGAATGGATCTCGCCGAGGTCTCCGTTTTTGATATGCTCCAGACATTTCAGCACTGCGGGATTGTAGCGGTACATATAGCCCAGCTGCACCACCAGATCCTTTGCCTCGGCGGTATCCAGCAGATGCTTGTATTCCTCCAATGTGCCGCTTGCGGGCTTATCCATGTGGATATGCTTGCCCGCGTCGATGCACATCTGCGCGTATTTGGTCAGATCCCACACGTCGCTTTCCACCAGAATGGCGTCCGACCGTTCAATGACCTCCTCCACGCTCATGCGCTGCAGGCCCTCATAGCCGCGCAGCTCCTGCCGCTTTTCGATCCAGTGGGGATTTTCCTCGGCGTAGCCCACGATCTCAAACAGCTCGGGGAATTTTCTGGCGGCGCGCATTTTGGGCTCGCCGTGATTGTGACCGATACCGATCTGCCCCAGCTTTATTTTTTTCATCGAATATCCCTCCAATCAAATACCGTGCCGATGGGGAAGGCGGGATCGTCGCAAAGCTGATCGTAGATCGCGGGCGCCTCGGTGGGGGAGACCACGCGGGATACGATGGGCGCCACCTGCACGCGACCGGTGCTTATCATATCCAGAATGGCGTTGCAGTCATCCTGATGTGTCCAATGGTGGGGATAGGACTCCACCTTGGGACGCACGAAGTTGTGGGCGCCGATCAGCTTCACACCGGGGCGATGCACCTGCTGGTAGTAATCCACGGCGCAGTCCGACACGCGGGTGCAGCCGAGCAGGGAGATACGCCCCATGTACGCGGCGCACTCCAGCGCCTGCTTCATGGCGGCGGAAACGCCCGTGACCTCCACGATGGCGCGTACGCCCTTGCCCTTGGTTACCGCCTTGACCTGCTCCGCAAAATCGGGGGCGGAGGGATCAAAGGCATAGTCGGCACCAAGCTGCAGAGCAAGCTCGCGGCGAGCGGGATTGAGGTCGGCGGCGATCACGGGGTTGGCACCGTTTAGTCGGCAGAACTGTACGGCAAAAATGCCCAGCAAACCAAGCCCCATGACCATGGCGCTCTCGCCCAACTCCAGCTCCAGCTTGCGCACGCCCCCAAGCCCCATGGTGGCGATCACCACAAAGGCGGCATCCAGAGAGGGGATGCTCTCATCCCACACCTTGGTCACGTCCTTCTCGGGGCGGATGTTGTATTTGGCGTGCTTGCCGTGGTAGATCAGCACGCGATCTCCCACCGCAACGCCTGTGACGGCAGAGCCGATCTCCATGACCCGTCCGATGCCGCAGTAACCCAATGCCTTGGGGAACTTATTGCCCCCCGCATTGCTCATGCCCATCAGATTGGCGCGCTCGGTGCCGCCGCTGACCACGGTGTATTCGGTGTCTACCAGCACCTCGTCGGCGGCAAGCTCCTTCAACTCTCTTTCCAGTAGTGCCGCCTTGTGTGCTTCGGTAAAAATGATCTGCTTTGTGTTCATGGATAATCTCCTTTATCGGTTGTCTCAATTCAGTTTTTTGACGTTTTCCACAATGGCTGCAGCAGTGCGCAGATCCAGCTGACCCATGGTGCTGTGCTCGTCAAAGCGGTCCACGCAAAAGGCGATCTGTCCCCCGAGAATAGGGTTGACGATCCTGGTCAGCTTGCCACATTTGCCGTTGGCGTGATAGGAAACAGGAGTACGTACCTGCTTTTTCAGCGCTACCATGGTGCGAAAGACCTCGATCATCTGCTCCTCGGTATCCGCCTCCGATGTGACGATCTTGATGATGTCGGGGTTGCGCTTTTCCAGAAACAGCGCCAGCTCCACCACCGTGTCGCAGTCCATAAAGATGTGCGGATGGCAGGAGAGTAGCACCTCCGCACCCATGTCGTGTACCCGCTCGATAAGGGCGCATTGCTTATCGATCACGGCGCTGTCGGTCACCACCTCATGGGGGTTGCCCTTGGTGAAGGAATACCGATCCTCACTGTAAAATCCGTCCCGGGAGGGGCGGTGATAGGTATAGCCCTGAATATCCATGCCGGCGGCACCCGCTTCAATGGCGCGGAGCATCATTGCTACGCGCTCCTCCTCGGCGGCATCCGCATCCATATCATCGTTTTTGCTGTAGTTCAGGGCCAGGATGGGCAGGTGGGAAGCCTTCACGATCTTGTGCAGCGTCTCCACGTCGGTGCTCTCCAGGGTGGGCAGATGCAGATCGATCATGGTGGCACCGTCATAGATGCAGTTTTTGATTTCGGCAATGGCGCCGAGGGCGTTTTTTGCCTTTACGACACCCGCCAACGCGGGATAAGGCAGAGTAGAAAGCTTTTGCATGGTCAGTCACCTCCAAAAACAGTGTAACACAGCCGCCTTGCCGTGTAAATGTCAAATCTGCTACTGTTTATCAGATCTGATACAAAAGATATTGCATTTTTTTCTGTTTTGGGCTATAATTTAGGTAAAATAATGAAGGAAGGCGAAACCTATGAGCACAGAGGTTTTATCAAATTTGGTCATCACAGGTGTACATTCTGTCTCTGCGATGTTTTCTCCGCAGGGTAAAAAGGCAAGGCGTACGGATCGCCCCCGCTGGGCTGTGCTGATCAAGTACGAAGGAGAGACGGTCTACACCGCAAACGGCAAGCGCTTGCTGTCGGATGCCAATCATATCGTGATCCTGCCAAAGGGATGCTCCTATGAGTGGGAATGCACCCGTCCGGGGCATTATTTTGTTATTGAGTTTGAAAGCAAGCTTACACACGGTGAGCCCCTTTGCTTTCCGATGCGTAATAGCGAAAAGATCTTGGACACCTTTCGGGAGCTGGAGCGCAAGCGCAATCTGAAGCACCCCTTAGTCGAGCAGGAGAGCATTCGGGATACCTATGGGGTGATCCTGATGCTGGCGCAAGCGCAATCGGAGCGATACACCCCTACAGAAAAGCAACGGCAGATTGCCCCCGCGCTGGAGTACATCTCACAGAACTATCACAAGCGCATTACCAACGATCAGTTGGCGGCTCTGACGGGACTTTCCACCGTTTATTTCAGAAAGCTGTTCACCGAGACCGTGGGGGAATCCCCTATCGTATGTGCCCATCGCTTACGGATCACCAAGGCCAAGGAAATGCTGAAAAGCGACTATGGTACTCTGGGTGATATCGCCCGCTCTCTTGGCTATGCCAGTCTGTATGACTTTTCCAGAGATTTCAAAAAACACACCGGACATCCGCCCTCCAGGTACGAGGGGGAGCAAAAGGGCAAGCCATAAGTGTTTCGTTCAAAAGATTAAAAAAGCAGGACATCTTGTGATGTCCTGCTCTTTTTTATATCATTTTTCCACCGCAAAGCACTGCTTTGATCGAAATATCCGCATCGAACACGCAGATATCAGCATCGTAGCCCGGCTTCAGCTCGCCTTTTTTGAGGTCAAGGCCCATCATTTTGATGGGATTTACCGTCATCATCCGCACGGCCTCCGAGAGAGGCACGCCGCTTTTGACCATATTGCGCACAAGGCGATCCGCGGTGGCAACACTGCCTGCAAAAGCGGTGCGATCCTCCATTTTGGCAACGCCGTCCTCCACGATCACAGGGAGGGGATCCTCCGCGCTGCCAAGGAAGCTCTGTGCTACGTCCTGCCCTGCGGCCCGCATGGCATCGGTGATCAATGCGATCCTGCTATGATCCTTGAATTTTGCCACATAGGCAAGCAACGATAAGGGAAGATGACACCCGTCGGCAATGATCTCCACGTTCATATCATCCAGATAATACGCCGCCTCCAGCACGCCCGGCACACGGAATCCGCCGCGGCGCGTGATGCTGCTCATGCCCGAATACAGATGGGTCACGTGGTGAAAGCCCCAATCGTAGGCGCGCTGCACCGTTTCCAGATCCGCATTGGAATGGGCGATGCTGAGCGCAATGCCCTGCTCTCTTGCAAAGGCGGCAAAGCGCTCGGCGCCCTCCACCTCGGGAGCAACGCTCCAACGCTTGATATATCCTTCACCTGCCTTGACGATGGCCTTGTATTCCGTTTCGTCATAGACGCGGATGTTTTCTTTTTTCTGCGCCCCGGCCTGCTCGGCAGAAATATACGGCCCCTCAATATGCAAGCCGATCAGATTGGTACGGATGCGCTTATCCTGCACGGCTGCCACATAGCTTTTGATCGCGCCAAGCAATGCGTCACTCCCGGCAGAAAGCAGGGTCGGCATCACCGAGGTGGTGCCGTGTCGCAGATGAGCTTCGGTCGCCGAAAGATAAGTGTCGGGGGCACAATCCATATAATCACTACCGCCACCGCCGTGCTGATGGATATCCACAAAGCCTGCCGACACATAGCAGCCGGCAGCATCCAGCGCCTTGTACTCCGGTGAGACCGGGACCGAGGGATCGATCAGCGCTTCGATCCTGCCATCCTTTATGAGCAGATCTTTTTTCTCTATTCCCTTTTCGGTGATCGGCATACCGCCGCTGATGCGATATTTCATCCTTGCTTCTCCTTATCGGCCGCTTTTTGTATCAAAAGCGCTGTTTTTGTGGAACGTATCACGTTTTCGGTGACAGAGCGGTCACCGTTCTTTGCCGCGCACAAAAATTCGGACAACCAATTTTCCGCCGCTTCTTCACCCTCTATGCGGATCGGATCGGCGCTGCCCTCCTCATAAATTGTAACCGCGCTATCGGTATAACACATTGTCAGCAGTCCACGCTCGCACCAGATGCGAAACTCCCAATAGGTGGGCATAGAAAAGACCTGAGACGGCGCGGAATAGGAAACGTCCGCCAGCACACCGGCACCGTTTGAAAGGCGTGCCATGAAGGTGGCGGCATCCTTGAACTCCGGATGTCGCACGGCATAGGCGTTCCACACACGTGCCGCATCGATCGCGGCGAACTCCATTCCCGTCAGCATCCGCACAAGATCAATGCCGTGGATGGCCAGATCGTTGATCGTGCCGCCGTGCTTTCCCTTTTCAAAATACCACGCGGGACGGTGTGCATAATCAATGCAATGCTGCCCGTTGAAGGAGACGTTGCGTACCTCCCCCAATCTGCCGCTTTTTAATACCCGTTTGGCGGCTAACATCTGAGGCAGATACCGCAGATCCAACATACACGCCACCTGCAGTCCCTTCTCTCTTGCCAACGTCTCGATCCGCTCCAGCTCGGCAAGGTCGGTGCAGATGGGCTTGTCCGCGATCACGTGCTTGCCCGCCTCCAATGCCCGGATGATCGCCGCACCGCGATCGCCGTAAGCGCCACCGACGGCGACCGCATCAATATCACCGGACAACCATTCTTCATAGCTTTTATCAGAAAATACAGCGCCAAGCGCCGCCTCCGCCTCCGCCCTTGCGGTGGCATCCTCCTCAACGCAAGCCGCTACCGCGGCATCCTCGGACGCCATCACCCTTTTGTAAAGGCCGTAAACGTGACCGTGGCGAAAGCCGTAAAACAAAATTCTGCATACGTTCATTTCAGCACCCTTGCCGCACTATCGGCATCCAAAAACATTTTAGCGCAATCGTGACGGCGAAGCGCTGTGGCGGGGCACTGTTCACCGTAGGGACCGCGCAGCATAGCCTCTACTGCCGCCGCCTTCGTAGAGGCGGGTACGGTGCAGATCAGTGTATCTGCCGAAAGCAACGCCGGCACGGTCAAGGTAAGGGCATATTTCGGTACTGCATCCAATGTGGGGAAGCAGCCGTCATGCACCTGCTGCATACGGCATACCTCATCCAATGCCACCCTTTTGATCAGCACCGGATCCTTGAAATCCGCCACCGGCGGATCATTGAAGGCAATATGTCCGTTCTCGCCGATACCCATACAGACAACATCGGGCGGGTTATCCCGCAGGAGCGCCGTATAGGCGACAACACCCTGCTCTGCATCCTTTGCCGGAATCAGATTCACCGAGGCAAAGGGAGCCTTGGAAAACAAATGGTCGGTCAGATAACGCGCAAAGGATTGCGCATCCTCCAGGCTGAGACCTACGTATTCATCCATATGAAAGGCGTGTATGCGAGAAAAATCCAATTCCTCGGCAAGCAGCGCCTCCAGCATCTCGTTTTGAGAAGGGGCGGCAGCAAAGATCACATTGGCGGATCCCTTTTGCGCGATCACCTCGCGAATGGCAGCTGCCGCAGCAGCACCGGCAGCGCGCCCCATTTCGGCACGCGTATCATAAACGCAGGTGGTCAGTTTTTCGGTTTGTATCTCCTTGATCAGCATAATAGAACTCCTTTTTGTGTTGATTTTTGCTACACGTGTCTGTTTTTTGCCCACAGAGCTCCTTTAATCAAACCTTACGGGCAGCGGATTTTGCACGTGGCAGGTATCGATCACGCCAATCACCATGGCAGCGTGCTCAGGGGTGATCTCGGGCGCCTTGCCCTCCATTACAGTGCCATAAAGCATCCGATAAAAATCCTTTACGGCAACATCAAAGGAGGTGCCCTCGATCTTGCCCTCCTCCTCGGTAAAGCTCAGCTTTTCCGAGCAGTACATCGGCGTACCGTCCGGCTTTGCCAAAAAGCCTCTGATCACGGGGCGCTCGGGATATACCGAAAAATCCTCAATATATTTTATTTTATAAGAGGAATTGGTAGAAAGCAGCGTGCCCTTGGAGCCATAGATCTTAAAGGTGTAATCCCCTGCAAAGGCATCGGCAGAAATGACCTCAATATCCACCACGGGCTTTTCGGGGGCGGAGAGAATGATCTTGCCGTAATCGTCGCTATCACCGCTGGTCAGCACGGTATCCAGCGAGGAAAAGACCACCTTGGTCTCCACATCCCAATCCAACAGATCCAATGCCTGGCCGATGGGATGAGGTCCGGTGTTATAGATACCGCCGGCACAGCAGGCCTGCAGGGTCTGCCAATCCCAACGTCTGGCAAAGCCGGAATACTTCAGGTTGATCTGCAGCACTCTGCCGAGCTTGCCGCTTTTCATGACCTCCTTGACATGCAGGAAGGCAGGATTATACAGCGATTGATGAAAGACCGTGACTGTCACGTTGTGCTTTTTGGCGGTCCGGATCAGGTCCATACACTCGTCATAGGTGCGCCCAAAGGGCTTCTCACAAAGCACGTGAAATCCGTGCTCCAGAAGATCCTTGCTGATGGCATAATGCATATGAGAATAGGATGCGTTCACCACAACGTCAATATCGTTTCGGCCAAAGAGCTCCTTGTAATCGGCCACCGTATCGCAGCCGTATTCCTCTGCGGCGCGGGCACGACGCGCTTCATCTACCTCTACAACACAGACGACCTCGCAAAGATCGTTATCCACGCTTCTAAAAAAAGCACCGTGAATATCGCGACCGCTGCGCCCCTGACCGATGATCGCAACTCTCATTTTATTCATACTCATACCCTCCTTTTATATCGGGTCTGACACCAGTATACCACAATAAAATTTCATTGGAATTGCATATTTTATCATTATTATTGCATTTTCTATTTTTTTGTGAAGCGGTCACTACACAGAGCTGATCGTTTTTTGCAGCTGCCGCAAGAATATCCTATACGCGGTACACGGCGACAGATAGCCCCACGCCGGTGAGCGTCTCGCAGAATTCTCTCGGGCACATTGACAAAGCAAAAAAGCAATGGGCAATGCCCATTGCTTTTTGCTATACGTGATTATTTTTTCTTAAATACTGCGATAAGGTCGGCAAAGCTCTTCTTCTTGATCACAAACCAGAAGATTGCAAAACCGCCGATGCCGGCAACTGCCACCGAGCCGATGACGATGCCGACGATCGCGCCGGCGCCAAGACCCTTCTCGTCATGGGGGGGCTCGCTATTCTGGCTGCCGGAGCCGCCGGGGGTGGTGGACAGCTGATATGCACAGGTATCACACTTGCCGTCGCCGTCATTATCGGCGTGAGCCGCCACGTTGCCCTTACCACCGCAAGCGCACTCGTTCCAGTGATTGCTCGCGTCACTCTTCCACTCGGTACCGAAGGTGTGGACGTGGGCGATCTTCACGTATTTATAAGAGTTCAGATACCCCTCGTTAAAATCGGTAGCATCGCTGCCGTCTGCGTTATTGCCTGCGGTCATCTTGTATGCGCCGACGTAGCCCGAAAGGTCGGGCTTGATAGGATTATAAGTAACGTCACGAGTAATTTCCGCGTAGATGAAAGCATATCCACCTATGGCAGTACCGATTTCTACCGAACCACCATTGATATGGATTCCCTCTTCTTCGGAAGTTCCAATGCCTATCATCGATGCGGTAATTTTCAAATTACCACTATTCATAACAAACTCGTTTGCTTGATGAACACCAATAGCCATAGCACCTGTGGTTGTAATGTTAAATTTAGCATTCTCGATTGTAAGTTTTCCACTATCCGTTTGAACGGTTATGCCGAACATTCCCGA
>SVQY01000041.1 GCA_015065135.1 Oscillospiraceae bacterium | reverse complement strand
GCCGAGTGCGATAAGCAGGCTAACATCAAGCTGCTCAAGGCTACCTACGAGAACGTAAAGGATAACGACACCAGCGGCGATCTGGATACCTGGCTGTTCGAGTCCAAGACCGAGGGTGAGGGCGAGAATAAGGTTACCACCTTCCTGCGCAAGGAGAATGACGTAAAGAAGGTCGAGAGCAAGACCGACGTTGTGACCGAAGGTGACAATGCTTACGCAAAGGTCTCCTCCTCCTACTCCGCATACATCTACCTTGGCGGTATGCACCGCAACAACGGCTACCTGCGCAGCGTTGGCCACATTCTCTTCAAGAGCGAGACCTTTGACGGTCTGACCTCCTCTGAGAAGCTATCCGGCAAGGCGAAGGAGCTGGCTGATCGCCTCTTTGAGCGCAACAAGGACAATGCCGATTACAAGCTGACCGCCTATGCTATGGCAGGCGAGCTGCTGGATATGCTCTTTGAAGAGGGCAAGATCACCGAGGTGACCGACGGCGATAAGAAGTACTACAAGATCGACGAGGCTGTGTTCGAGGAGTACGGTGAGCTTTACACCGAGGATAGCAACGTATTCTACGATGATGTTCCCGTTGGCCAGATGGTAGAGGAGTTTGAAAACTGGCTCTTCGATACCGCGCGCGTTGAGGGCGAGATCTCCTATCCGGAACCCATTAAGACTACTTATGGTTACCACATTATGCTCTACCGTGGCAACGAGGTCGAGGCTTGGAAGAGCGAGATCAAGAACACCATTGCCGGTGAGAGCCAGACCGCATATCTGGAGGGCCTGCAGGAGACCTATCCTGTTGAGCTGCGCAGCAAGAATCTGCGCTTCATCGTTGGCGGTTGATCGCCACACGCATTGTGAGGCTTTGCCATAAACTAATGAAAAAGAAATATGGTCCGGGGCTTCCCGGACCATATTTGCGTGAAGGGAGGACGCCGTTATGCAAAAAAAGAGAGCTGTAACAAGGCTTGGCAGACTGCTTTTGCTGCTACTGGCGGCTGCTCTTTTGTGTGCGTTTGTCGCTTGCCATCGGGGCAGCGATGTACCGCTCAGCCCGGGCTTGAAGATGATCGAGGGCGAGCCGGTGCACGATGATAAGGTTGCTATGCGTACCGATCATTTTACCGTGACCCCCGCTATGATGGCATTTTTCTTCTATGATTACGGCGGCGAGCTGATGGCGGTCATGGAGGAGCAGAAAAAATTCGATCCCGAAAAAACGCTGCACGATCAGCTGTTTACTGAGGAGCTTTCCTGGTATGACGTGATGATGAACGAAACGCTGGCAAAGGTTTCGGAGATGCTGATCTATTGTGAAGCAGCGCGGGATGAGGGCGTTTCGTTGACGGCAACGCAGCTGGCAGCCATTGAGGATGAGATCTCCGCGTTGGCGATGCAGGCGGCGGGCTATTACGGCATGACAGTGGATGAATATCTGCAGGGTCTGTACGGCCCCCGTATGAATGCGGATGCGTTGCGCGAGGTGCTGAAGCTGGAGCTGCTTGCGACCTCCTATTCTTCTACGGTCAGTCAGCGGCTGGAGCAGGGGATCACCGAAAAGGATATCGAGGATTGCGCCGCTGCCAAGGGGTTGACCGATAAGACCCCCTCCCGGCATATTGCTTACGTGCTGATCCCGTACGTGAACGGAAAGGCCAACGACAGCAAGGTAAACGAGGTGCTATCGGCCTTGGATGCCGCACCGCGGCAGGAAACGCTGCAGGGCTATGCCTCTGCCGGTACTGTTGGTGTAGAGGAGCATATGACACCGGAAAACACCGGCGTTCCGGGCATCAAGGAGTGGCTGTTTGCCGCCGATCGCAGAGTGGGAGACCACGGTCGCGCGGAGGTCGGAGAATACACCTACGTTCTGCTTTACACCGGTAACGGTATGAGTTATGCCCATGTTTCCGCACGGATGCACCTGTATGATACCGCCTATGCAAATTGGTACAACGGATGGGTGGAAGCGCTTCATTTTGGGTATAATTATGATGTGATCGATAGCTACGATATCAGCTGAAGGAGTTTTTTATGGTCTTGAATGCCAAGCAAACCACATTGGCCTATCGGTGCCCCCATTGCGGTGCCGGTGTGATGACGGCGGTCAATCTGTTTAATCTGAAGGGCTCTTTGGTGCGTCTGAAATGCGATTGCGGCAAAAGCGCCATGGAGGCCGAGCTTTGCAAGGAGGGAACCGTGCGCTTGACGGTGCCTTGCATTCTTTGCCCCACGCCCCACCGCTTCACCGTCAGCGAGAAGGTGTTTTTTGAAAGTGAGTTGTTCGTGCTGCCTTGCCCTTATTCCGATGTGAATATCTGTATAATGGGCGAGACCAATCACGTGAAGGCTGAGCTTTCCCGTACCGAGCTGCAGCTGCTGGATATGATGGAAAAGAGCGGTATTTCGGATCTTTCTGCGCTGCACAGCGAGGCCGAGCAGGTCGTGGCTGATCCGCAGGTACAGGAGATCGTGCTGTTCGTGATCCGCGACCTTGACGAGGAGGGCAAGATCCGTTGCCGCTGTGCCGAGGGCGAAGAACGGGAGTACGATGCCGAGATCCTGCCCGACGGTGTGCGCGTGACCTGTCGGAAGTGCGGCGCGACCAAGACGGTCCCCACGCTTTCGCTATTGGATGCGCACGATTTTTTGAACTGTGACGCATTGGAATTGGAGTGATGAAAATGAGCAGAAAAGAGCAAGCGATCGCGCTTTTTATGCAAGGAGCTAACTGCGCGCAAGCGGTCTGCGGTGCCTTCGCCGACCTGATGGGAATGGATCTGAAGGATGTTTGCCGACTGTCTGCGGGCTTTGGTGGCGGCTTTGCCCGTCAGCGCGAGGTCTGCGGTGCCGTTTCGGGTATGGTGATGGTCGCCGGCGCCCTATACGGCTATGATGATCTGGCGGACGACAAGGAGAAGGCGGCGCATTATCGGCTGATCCGCTTTTTGTGCGACGAGTTCAAGGCGGCGTACGGTAGCATCGTTTGCCGCGATCTGCTGGATGCCAAAAAGGCAAAGGATACCGCCCCCGATCCCGATCCTCGCACCGAGGAATACTACCGCACACGTCCCTGCGCAAGGCAGGTGGGAACGGCTGCGGAGATCCTGGAAAAATACATCGCCGAGCATCCCGTTTTCTGATACCGTTGCGGTACTTATTTAAAAAGAAGGGCGGCAGAGCTTAAAGCTCTGCCGCCCTTCTTTTGCAGAACGGGATCTGCTTAAAAAAACGCAAACGGTATGGAATTTTCCATACCGTTTTATGTTTTTACAGTTGAATGCCGAATTTTTCCTGCAGCAAAGCAAGGATCTCGGTGCGCTGCGGCATCGACTGTGCCGCGCCCAGGCGGGTCACCGAAATGGCAGAGGTGCAGGTGGCAAATTTCAGGGCGGTCTCCACGTCAAGTCCCTCGCCGATGGCGGTGGCAAAGCCGCCGTTGAAGGCATCACCCGCGCCGGTGGTCTCCACTGCCTTCATCTTGAGAGCGGGGATCAGTAGCTCGGTCCTGCCGTCGCTGAAGAAGGCACCGCGCACGCCAAGGGTGATGATCACGTTCTTCACGCCCATGTCGAAAAAGACCCTGGCGGCTTTTTTGCAGTCCTCCACCGTGTCCACCTTGATGCCGGTGAACTCCTCGGCCTCGGTCTCGTTGGGGGTGACATAATCCACCCCGTCAAAGACCTTTTTGTCTATTTCAATAAAGGGGGCAGGGTTCAGGATAAAGGGCTTGCCGTATTTCTTTGCCAGCTCCTTGGCGGCGATCACCGCCTCCACGGTGGTCTCCAGCTGGGTCAGCACCGCGTCCGCGCTTGCAAATTCCGCCTCGGCGGCAAGCACGGCGGCGCGATCCACGCGACCGTTGGCGGCAGGGATCACGATGATGCGGTTCTGGGCATCCCGCTCGTCGATCTCGATCAGAGCGCTGCCTGTTTCCTCCCCGTCGGGGGAGGCAATATATTGCTCGCTCATGCCCTCGTCGGCATAAAAGCGCTGCAGAATATCACCCAGCACGTCGTTGCCGCGGCGACCGATCAGACGGACGTCGGCGCCTGCGCGGTGGGCGGCGGTCATCTGGTTGCTGCCTTTGCCACCGGGGCTGAAGCGCAGGGTGGTACCCTTGGTGGTCTCGCCGCCAACGGGCAGATGGGGGGCGTAACCGGTAATATCTACGTTCAGAGAGCCGGGACCGATGATCTTTGCCATAAGAAGATCTCCTTTATCTGTAAGTTACTTTTATTATATCGAAATTGGTGCGAGCCGTCAATGGGGAAAGCAAAAAATAAGACAGACGGTGCATTTTTCGGCACCGTCTGCCGCTGTTTTTAAAGAGAGACCCACTCACCGGGGGCGTCAAGCGCCTTCAGTGCCGCCTCGCGGATCGCCATGACCTCCATGGTCTCGGACACGTCAAAGCTGACCTTGCCGCTCTCATAAAAGCGCAGGATGTCCTGCAGCAGTGCCGCAAAGAAGTCGGACTTGACTTGCCGCCAACGGGGCTTTTCACCGCCCTCCGCCAGCAGGGTAAAGGGCAGGGCGTTGGGGGAATAGGTCATGGTGGCGGTGCGGTCGTCGCCGTACGCGATCTCAAACACCGAGAGCAGCCCCATTTTTGCCGCACGCACCTTTTGGGCACCTGCGCCCAGGGTCTTGACCACCATTTCCGTTTGATGCACGATGTATTCCTCGGCACTTCTGCCGCTGCCGGTCACCGCCAGCTGTCGGCTGCCTGCGATCTCGTCCAGCTCGGTGGCGTAGCGCAGCGCCGAGGTGCTGAAGAAGGGAGTACCGTGCTTTTGGGCGATGGCAAAGATCTCTCTTGCCTCGGCGGTGTTGGGGGTAAAGGTCTTGTCAATATAGGTGGGCTTGCCAAAGGGCAGCACCGCCTTGGCATAGGGCAGATGCTTCTCCGGATCGGAGGGGGCAAGCACCAGGATCACGTCGCTTTTCTCGCAAAGCTCCTCGATGCTGTCGCAGGGGGTGGCGCCGAACTGCTCACACCACTGTGCGGTGGTTCTGCCGTCATAGAGAGAAACGTCCTTCTCCGCCCATGCATAGGCGACCTTATAGTCGGTGCCCAGCACCTCGTTTGCCTGTGCGATCCACTTGGGGTAATTGTTGGCGTGCCACTCGCTTATATAAAAGTCTACAAAACCGATCTTTTTCATACCGTTAGGCGCCTTTTTCAGATCTCGTCGCCGCGCAGCTCACGCTTTTGCTCGGCAGAGCGGTAGAGGGCATCCAGCAGCTTGGCGCTCTCCAGCACGTTGTCGATATGGTTGCGGTTCTTCACGCCGCTGACGGTGGATTCCAGGAACGCAATGTCCTCCAGACGGTACATACCGGGGATCTTGTGGTCGGTCTCGGTGCTCTCCAGGGTCTCGCCGTTGCAGTAGATGAACTGCTTGCCGTAGTCCAGACGTGCGCCGCCCTTGTCGCCAAGGAAGTCGATATACATATCCCGCTGATCCAGATTCTGCGCCCACGCGCCGTTGAAGGAGATGGTCGCCTTGTCGGTGCGGATGTGACCGGTGATAAAGTCCTCTACGTCATTGACACCGTTGGGATCCTCGGTCTCGCGTGCCCACATGCTTCTGCACTTGTAGGCCTTTATATCCTTTGCCATCTCGCTGTAAGAGTCGCAGGTCAGGGTCTGCAGCTTGGCACCGCCCAGAATGTACAGGATCAGATCCAGGAAGTGCACGCCCCAGTCGATCAGCACGCCGCCGCCTGCCACTGCCTTGTTGGTGAAGTCACCGCCAAGACCGGGGATGCAGCGGAAGTCGCGGAAGGAGCAGTAAACGTGATAGATATTGCCGAACTTGCCCTCGCGATTCATCTCCTCCAGCAGCTCCACAGACTTGTGGAAGCGGTTGCATACGCCGATGTTCAGCATCAGGCCGCGCTTGTTGGCCTCGTCGGCCATCTCCTTGGAAAGGGCGTAGTTGACGGTGATGGGCTTCTCACACATCACGTGCTTGCCGGCGCGAAGCGCATCCATAGTCACGGTGTAATGGGCGTAATTGGGGGTGAACACAAATACGGCAGTGACCTCGGGGTCAGCCAGGGCGATCTTGTAATCGGTAATGGCATTTTCCACAAAGTCGTACTTGTCCTTGACGGTCTGTGCCTTTTCGGGGATCAGATCGCAGGCGTACTTGACACGGATGTTGCCCAGCTTCTCGAAAGCGGGGAAGTGAGCACCCTGAGAAATGCGGCCACAGCCGACTACGGCAACGGTATAATCGTACTTCTTCATATGAAACCTCCATTTTAGCGCCAGCGCGCCTTTTTTATACAATTTTATTATAAAGCAGCAGGGAAAGCTTGTAAATAGCAATTTTTTCTTTATAATTTTGCATTTTTTTGGATTTTGCGCCGCAAAACCCTTTTTTTGAAAAAAAGACGTGCCTTTTTTATTGACTTTGTGTGGTTGGCACAGTATAATGAAGATAATTGCTGGGAGGGGAGGAGAGCGAAATGGTTCCGGACCTGAAAGATGTAAAAAAACGCTATCATTTGAACAAGTCTTATATTATGGATCCACTTCTTTTCGGCGAAACACGTCTGTTTCAAATAGGTCGCCTGCATTGTGCCGACGGTATGGAGGTGCCGGTGCATACTCACCTCAACTGGTTTGAGCTGACCATCGTCAATGACGGAGTGGGGACGGTGCTGACCAACGGTACCGCCGTGCCGGTGGAGCGTGGCGATATCTATCTTTCCTTTCCGGGAGATTTTCACGGTATCACATCGGATGCCGCCGATCCGCTCAAATATGACTTTTTTGCCTTCAACACCGATAGCTTGTTGCTTGCTGCCGAGCTGGAGGAGCTGACAAGACAAGCAATGCCGGCTGCCAACCGCGTGTTCCGTGACGAGCGAGTGCGCTATCTGGTGGCAGATGCCATTGCCGAGGTCAACAGCGGGGGAGAGTTTTCCGAGCGGATCCTGACCGCAGCCTTTGAGCAGATCCTGCTCTACACATTGCGAGATTTCCGTACGATGCCGGAGCCCCGTCACGCTGCCAACATAGGCAAGCAAGAGGAGCTTTGCTACCGTATGATGCACTACATCGATACGCACATTTACACGATGCAAAGCCTTTCCGAGCTGGCAGATGCGATGTGCTACAATTACAGCTATCTTTCGGATCTTTTTTGCAAGGTCACCGAGGATACGCTGTTGCACTATTATCGCACAAGGAGGCTGGAGGCAGCCAAGCTGCTGCTATGCGAGGGACGGCTTTCGGTAGGGGAGATCGCAGAGCTTTTGCGCTATGCCTCGGTCTATACCTTCAGCCGCGCCTTCAAGGACACGTATGGCAGATCCCCGGCGCAGTATCGCCGTGAGAATATGGCCAAAGATGCGAAAAAACCACAAGCGTGATAGGAAATTTGTGAAACGGAGCAAAAAATGCAGATCAAAAAGTTCATCGGAGACAAGGCCTTTTACCGCACTGTGCTGGCGGTAGCGGTACCGATCATGATCCAGAACGGATTTACCAATCTGGTCAACCTGTTGGATAATATTATGGTAGGCCGCCTTGGCACAGAGTGTATGTCGGGCGTGTCGATCGTCAACCAATTCATTTTTGTGTTCAACCTCCTCATTTTCGGTGCTGTTTCGGCAGCGGGGATATTTACTTCCCAGTATCACGGCCTCGGTGATACCGAGGGCGTGCGGCAGACCTTTCGATTGAAGCTGATCATCAATGTGTGTACCGGCGCGCTTGGCGTGCTGGTGTTTGCCTTTTTCGGGCGTGCGTTGATCAGCACCTTCCTGCACGATGGCAGCCTTGAGGGTGATCTGGCTCTGACGATGGCTGAGGGGCAGAAATACCTGTACTGGATGCTGATCGGCCTCCTGCCCTATGCCATTTCGCAGGCCTATGCCTCAACGATGCGTGAGATCGGAAAAACGATGCTGCCGATGATCGCCAGCATTGCGGCGGTGATCACAAATTTTGTGCTCAATCTGGTGCTGATCTTCGGCTATCTCGGTGCGCCCGCGCTGGGCGTTGCCGGTGCGGCCATTGCAACGGTTGCCTCTCGCTTCGTAGAGCTTGGCATCCTGCTTTTGTGTGGACATCTGAAAAAAGAGAAATACAGCTTTTTGCAAAAGGCGTATCTGCCCTTTTACATTTCGGGCACCCTTGTCAGGCGCGTGGCGCTGAAGGGCCTGCCGTTGATGATGAACGAGCTGTTCTGGGCGCTGGCGGTGACCATGCGCAATCAATGCTATTCTACCCGTGGGCTCGATGTTGTGGCAGCGCAGAATATCAATTCTACCGTAGAAAATCTGGTCAGCGTGGTATATATGGCTATCGGCACCTCCATTGCCATCGTGGTCGGCAATCTGCTGGGTGCGGGTAAGATCGCGGAGGCCAAGGATGCCGATCGCAAAATGCTGGCGTTTTCGGTCGCCGCCGCTTTGCTGATGGGTGGATTGCTGGCATTGGTCTCCGGTCTGTTCCCACAGCTTTACGAGACCGAGGAGGCTGTGCGCTCATTGGCCGGCTTTATGATGCTGGTCACGGCCGTTGTCACCCCCTTCCGCTCCTTTGCGCACGCGGCGTATTTCACACTCCGTTCGGGGGGAAAAGTGTTTATCACGCTTCTGTTTGACAGTATCTATATGTGGGTGATCGTGATACCCGTTTCGGCGCTTTTGGCGTATTGCACCAATATCAGTATCTATTGGATGTTTATTGCCTGCCAGGGCATTGAGGCCGCTAAGTTTATGCTCGGCGCTTTCCTGCTGAGGCGTGGCAGCTGGGCGATGCAGCTGGTGCGCACGGGGGAAAACGACGCGTGACCTCAAAGGCTTCGAACGGCCTTGAAATATCGTAAAAATGCAAAAACAACCAAAAACATTGCATTTCAACCGCAAGTTGAATAATTCAACCAACGGATGGTTGAAAAAACGCCCCGTTTATGGCACAATGAAATCACCGAAATAAAAAGGAGGATTTGTATGACACTCGGAAAAAAGTTGTCCTGCTACCGCAAGCTGGCGGGCATGACACAGCAGCAGCTGGGCGCGCATTTAAATCTTAGCGCGCAGGCGATCTCGAAATGGGAAAAGGATCTGACTGAGCCTGATCTCTCCACCTTACGCGCGTTGGCGGAATTATATAAGGTAACGGTGGATGAGCTCCTGGATCCGGAAGGCGGTTTTCCTGATGCGATGGCTCTGAATCCCGATGCGGAGCCCGTCGAGGAGGAGCAGGAGGTCGAGGAGGCTACGGTACCGGCGGCACCTCCCCAGACCCTCGGCTTTTGCAAGCGGTGCGGCGTTGTGGTCACCGAGGAGAACGTGGGTGGCACCGAGCCTGTTGTTCTTTGTAAAAAATGCGAGCAGGCGCGCGCGGAGGAGGAAGCGGCTGCCGAGCGCAAGAAAAAGCTGGATGCCGCGATGGCACAAAAACGGCGCGATATGGAGCAAAAGCAGGCGGCCGCCGAAAAATCCGCACGGCAGCAGAAGCTGCGCCGTCACCGCAATTGGAGCTTTGTGGTGGCAGGCCTTGCGGCGGCGCTCTTTCTGACCTTCTGCATTATCGGTCTTACGGGTGGCTTCAGCTTTGGTATGCTGGCCTTCTCTGTTGTTGGTACTTACGTGGTCTTTTCCTACGTTTGCTGCCTGTTCTATGATTGCTTTATTCAGGGCGTGCTGCTCGACTGGGCGTTCAAGTCTATTCAATGGCCGGGGCTGATCTTTACCTTTGACGTGGATGGCATTATCTGGCTGATCGGTATGAAGATCCTGTTCTTTGTGCTGGGTCTGCTGTTTGGCTTTTTCACCACCGCGATCGGTATCATTATCGGTCTCGTCTGCGCTCCGTTCGTCTTTCCTTTCCAGATGCGCAAGCTGCAAAAGGGTATCCGTGAGGGCGCCGAAAAAGAGGCATTCGTCTGATACATATCAAAAAAGCCGCACACGTGTGCGGCTTTTTTGATATTTGGCGCATTTTTTGTCCAAAAACTGAAAAGTTGTGTCCGAACAGAGACTTGCAAAATGCAGGGAAGTGTGCTATACTGGGCATAGCGAGATCCGAGATATTACCACAAAGGAGAAAGCATTATGAAAACCAGCTTGGTTATTATGGCGGCGGGCATTGGCTCGCGCTTTGGCGGTGGCATCAAGCAGCTGGAGCCGGTGGGCCCCGGTGGCGAGATCATTATGGACTACTCGATCCACGATGCGCTTGAGGCAGGCTTTGACCGTGTCGTTTTTATCATCCGCCGCGATCTGGAAAAGGATTTCCGCGAGATCATCGGTGAGCGGATCGAGAAGATCTGCCCCGTGGCCTACGCATTTCAGGAAAAGGAGGATCTGCCCGCAGGCTTTACCTGCCCGGCGGACCGCAAAAAGCCCTGGGGAACGGGGCAGGCGGTGCTTTCCTGCCGGGGTATTGTAAATGAGCCGTTCCTGGTCATCAACGCCGATGACTATTACGGCAAGGAGGGCTTTCGCATTGCCCACGATTTCCTGGTGAGTCATGCGGATGAGGAAAATACCTTCTGTATGCCCGGTTTTATTTTAAAGAATACACTCAGTGAGAACGGTGGTGTTTCTCGCGGCGTTTGTCAGGTGAATGCCGCAGGCGAGCTGGAGGCGGTGGTCGAGACCCACGGTCTTGTCCGTGACGGTGAGGGTGCTGCTGTAGAAAAGGAGGGCGTGCGCACGCCTATTGATCCCAACTCCATCGTTTCGATGAATATGTGGGCGTTGACGCCTGCTTTCCTGGACGAATTGGCTGCCGGTTTTCCGAAATTCCTTGCCTCGCTGGCGCCGGATGATATCAAATCCGAGTACCTGCTGCCCGGTGTGATCGACAGCATGATCCGCAGCGGCAAGGCGCGTGTGCAGGTGCTGCCCACCACCGACCATTGGTTCGGTGTGACCTATCGCGAGGATAAGCCGGCCGTTGTACAGGCCTTTGCGGAGCTATATGCCGCGGGCGTTTATCAAAAGGATCTGTACGCCAGATCCTGATTTGAAAAAGAGTGACTGCTTTGTGCCATTTGTGCAAAAGCAGTCACTCTTTTTTGCCCAATATGTGCTTCTTGACAAGATATAAATTTATATGTTATAATAAATTAACCAGCGCCCGCGGGCGCTATATACGCGCAGGCGCGCGATCGCCCTTATGCGCGTGAGAGGAGCCCAAATGAAACAAACGAAAAAGAAACAGATCGCACCCTCCTGCAAAACGGCGCTGATCACCGCCGTGTGCTTGCTGGTGTGTGCCGTCAGCAGCATCGTGCTATATCTGCTGACCTCTTACCTGCCGTTGCTGCTTGCTGCGTTGCTGCAGGCGTTGCCGGCGGTGGCAAATCTGCTTTTGATGATCCCCAGGCTACCTGCGAAAACGCCGCCGGAGCCGGAGACAGAGCCCGAGCCGAGTGAGGCGCTCAGCACAGAGGAGCTTGTCGAGGAGCAGAAGCCTAAGCTGAAAAAGCGAGAGCGGATGAGAAATTGGTTTGCCCGTCTGGGCAGATGGTTTTACGACCTGTGGGCCAATTCTCGCGATATGATCTTGCTGATCACGCTTTCGCTGCTTACCATAGGCGGCAACGTCTACTTCTGGATCGCCTTTGCAAAGACAGGCCGCGCGTATGCGTTGGGCTATCACCTGCCGGTGATCATGCTGGTATTTTTCGTGCTGTACATCGTGTTGGATAAATGGTGTAAGCACGTAGGTGACAGTCATCGCCATACAAAAAATGAGCAGGAGCATGCTGAGGAGACCGAGGATGAGCTGCAGAACGCCTCCCCCGAGGAGACCTACAACGGCGCGCTGCTGCACAGCCTGCGCGGTGCATTGATGGCCGGCAGATGGAGCCAGATCGTGATCGTGATCGCGCTGATGGTCCGCTTGATGGGCTATGGTGATTATACGCGCGTGGCAAACATTCTGGTCGCTGTATTATTTGTATATGAGACCGCCTTCCTGCTGATCTCGCTTGTCGTGCGGTATATCCGTCGCGAGATCGCTACCGCGCCCGAGCTTTCCATCCCGATGCCCGGGCTTGGCGGTGAGGATCTTGGTGTGATCTCCTATCTGGAAAAGAATACCGGTATCACGATGCGCTCGCTTTGGAGCATCCGTCTTGTCAAAAACATCATACCGTATTCGGTTTTGGTGGTCGTCGTTTTGCTTTGGGGCTTTAGCGGCGTGGTCAAGATTGAGCCGCATCAGGAGGGCGCCCATTACCGACTTGGCCGTTTACAGGAGGAAACGCTGCAGCCGGGGCTGCATATGACTCTACCCTGGCCCTTTGATACCGTGGAGGTCTACGATACCAAGGTGACCAATTCGCTGACCATCGGTTATATCTCTGAGGAGAGTACTGACAATCTCTGGACGCAGACGCACGGTACCGAGGAATATAAGCTGCTGCTGGGCGGCGGTAACGAGCTGGTGTCGATCAATCTGCGCGTGAATTATCGCATTCAGGATCTGAAGGCGTATCTGGCGGGCAGTGCTTCTCCCGAGGCGCTGATGCAGGCCGCCGCTTATGAGATCGTAACCGAAAAGACGATCAGCACCGATCTGAATACGCTGCTCGCTGCCGACCGTACTGCTTTTGCGGAGGAGTTCAAGGCAGAGCTGATCGAGCGGACTGCCGCCTATAATACGGGATTGCAGGTGATCGATGTGGTGCTGGAAAGCATCCATCCGCCGGTGGATATTGCCGATGTGTACCAGCAGCTGATCAGCGCCGGTATTGATGCGGAGCGCATTCTGCTGAGCGCCGAGGCACGGCGACAGGTCACCCTCATCGAGGCGAATTCTCTTTATTACTCCACCGTCGGTGCCGCTGAGGCAGAGAAGCTGGCTGCCATTGCTGCGGCAGAGGCTGCCGTTTCGGAATTCCTTGCCCAGGTCGAGGCGGAAAAGGATTGGAGCGGAGAGGGCTTTGACTACAAATATCACAAATACCTGCAGGCGATCACGGCGGCTTATGCCGACGGCAGGATCGTCATCGTGGGCGAGGGGATCGATTCCTCGAACATCTATATCGGCAATGTAGGCATTGTCGGTTCTACCCAGTAACGGAGGACACACGAAATGATCAAAAAGAATCAACATAGATCCAAAAAGGCGCAGCAGCCGAAGAAGCAGGCCCCGCTGCAGGCTGAGGAGCAGGTAACCGCGGCGGAGCCTGTCACCGCGGCGGAGCCTGTCGTCGAGGCAGAGGCAGCACCCGTTGCCAACGGTACGAAGGCACCCAAGGCCAAAAGGGAGCGCTCCTCTGTAGGTATGCAGATCCTGAAATTCGCTACTGCCGCTGTTGTGGTGCTGGTGCTGTTCTGGTTCGGCTTCACCACTGTTGTAAAAGAGGGCAACTGTGCCGTGATCCTGCGCTTTGGCGCCGTACGTGAGGAGGTCACCGATGCGGGCCTGTACTTCAAGCTTCCTTGGCCCTTCGAGAGCGTGGTGACCTATGACAACAGATTGCAGTCTCTGGAGGGCAACACCCTGGAGACCATTACCAAGGATAAGCGCAACGTCAAGCTGGTCTCCAACGTGACCTGGCGCATCAGCGACCCGGTGCTTTTCCACAACAGCGTGGGAGCCAGCGGATCGGTCAATGCCTTTATCAACGATCAGGTGTTCAGCGCTACCAACAGTACGATGGGCGGCTATAATCTGACCGGCCTTGTCTCGCTCAATGTCGAGGAGATCAAGATCGACGAGATCCAGTCCAAGGTATTTACCCGTGTGCATGATGTTTGTCTCGCCAACTACGGTATTGAGATCGTGGACGTCAGCTTCCTGCGTATCTCGCTGCCGAACACCAATCTGGATACCGTATTCGAGCAGATGCGAGCCGACCGTGAAAGTGAGATCGATACCATTCTTGCCAACGCCAACGCCGAGGCGGATAAGATCATCACCGATGCCGACACCGAGGCCGCTGAGATCGAGAGCAAGGGCGAGACCGATGCCGGTAAGATCAAGGCTGAGGCCGAGAGCGCCGTTGCCAAGATCTATGCGGATGCCCAGTCTGCCAACATCGAGCTGTATCAGTTTTTGAAAAACCTGGATACTGTGGTCTCCTCGGTCAATAGCAATACCATCCTGGTGGTCAAGGCCAACGAGTATCCCTTCAACATTCTGTTTGATTATGCCGATATCGCCAACGAGGATACGGTCCTTTACGATCTTTCCTACATTCTCTCGCAGCTGCCCGAAAAGGAGCGCACCGATCTGATCAATGCCGTGGCAGCTCTGATCGAGGATGCCAAGAACGGCAGCATCGCTCCGTAAGGCAGGTCTTTATGAAGAAGAAGCAAACAGTTTTGGGCGACGTTCTGGAAACAGTAACGAAATACTTCCTCATAGTAGTTGCTGTCGTCGTTCTGTTCATCCTCTTTTCCGGCATCCGTGTGGTAAAAAGCGGTAACGTAGCGCTTGTTTTGCGATTCGGAAAGCTGGTAGGGGATAATTATGAGGAGCAGGTCCATGAGCCGGGATTGCTCTTTGCCTTCCCGTATTTCATTGACGAGGTGATCACCGTCCCCACGGGTAATGTGGTGGAGCAGAGTGTGACCACTCATTACACCCCCGACGGTCAGTCGGTGCAGGGGCTGCAGGGCGGCTATCTGATCACGGGTGATCAGAACATTGCCGTTGTTTCGGCCTCGGTCAAATATACCATTACCGATCCGGTGGCTTATGCCCTGCATGTCAAGGATATCTCGCTGCTGGTGGATACCGCCGTGAGTAATGCTATGGTATGCGAAAGCGCCAATATGGAGGTGGACTCGCTGCTGACAGACGGCAAGGATGATTTTGCCTCTGCCATCCTGAAGCGCGCTACCGAAAAGCTGGAGCTGATGCAGGCCGGCGTGACCATCGCCTCGGTGGAGCTGACCCAGGTGGCGGCGCCCGAGGAGGTCAGAGATTCCTTCCAGGCGGTCAATGCCGCATCGGTGCAGGCAGAGACCGTTGTGCAGCGTGCAAAGACCTATGAAAGCACCCTGATCCCCGAGGCACACGCCAAAGCCAATGCTACCGTGGCAAAGGCTACCAGCGCAAAGGCGGCTGCTATCAGCGCCGCCAATGTGGAGCTGGCAGAATTTATGGGTATTGCGGAGGAGCTTTCCTCCAGACGCGCGGCCATTTACGCAGCGCACGGCCACGATGCTGAGGTCACCTCCGGGTGTGCCGAATGTGACGAGACCTATGCGACCGTGCAAAAGGCTGTGGAGACCCGATTGTATACCGATCGCTTTGCGGCGGCCATCGCCAAGATCAAAAAGGTCTATCTGGTCAGCGACGGAGACAATAAGATCATTATTGATCCTTAAAGGGGGAGGGCAATATGGAAAATATTAATAATATGGCCCAGAATAGCCTGCAGGCGCTCTCCCGCGACAATCTGACCGACAAAGGGCGGCGCAAGCTGACCAGAGATATCATCTGCGGCGCTATTACGCTTTCCTGCCTTGCGGTAGGCCTTATCTACACCTATCTGCTGGGTAACACCTATCCCATCGTACCGCAGCTGCTGTATTTTATCGGCTTTTTGATCGAAGGCGTGCCGGTTATCTTTACCGGTATCAAGGGGTTGTTCACTCGCAATCTGACAAACGCGATGGAGATCCTGGTGGGCGTGGCTATCGTGGCCTGCGTGTTCAATCAGGAGCTGATCCTGGCGCTGCTTATTCCGCTTATCCTCAATGTAGCGCACCTGCTGGAGGAGCGCAGCATTATGGGTGGCCGTGACGTGATCGACGGTCTCAAAAAGATGCAGCAAAGCACCGCGATCCTGCTGAAGGACGGCAAGGAGAGCGTGGTGGATGCCAAAACGCTGAAGGTTGGACAGCAGATCGTGATCAAGCCCGGCTCCGGCATTCCGGTGGATGGCGTAGTGATCAGCGGCGAGACCAACGTAGACCAGAAATCGCTGACGGGCGAGCCGCAGCCGGCGCGCACCGTGGTGGGTGATACCGTCTATGCAGGCACCGTCAATCTGGACGGTCGCATCGTTGTGGAGGTCCGCAAGGAGTATGTGGACACCTCCTTTTCCAAGATCCTGAAGCTGCTTGAGAATTCCGAGAATATCTCGGCACCCGAATCTCGCATTATGGATCGCTTTCTTGGGTATTACATCCCGTTCGTGCTGGGTATCGCTGCCGTTGTGGCGCTGATCTCCCGCGACGTGGCACAGGCTATTGCGGTGCTGGTGGTCTCCTGTCCCTGTGGACAGATGCTGGTCAGCTCTGCACCGATGATCGCTTCGCTTTCGGTTGCGACCAAGCGCGGCGTGCTGATCAAGAATTCCAAGTTTATCGAGGAGCTCACCGAGATCGATACCGTGGTGTTTGATAAGACCGGTACCGTGACCAAGGGCGAGCTGGCGCTGACTGAGATCTGTCCTGCTCCCGATGCGAGCGAAGAGGAGCTGCTGAAGGGTGCTGCCGCCGTGGCGGTAGCTTCTACCCACCCGGTCTCCCGTGCGGTAGCTGAGTACGTGCAGGCAAAAGAGCTGGATTACAGCCGCGAGCTGGAGATCCGCGAGATCTCCGGTGGCGGAGTAGAGGGAACGGGCACCGATGGTGTGGTGCTGCGCTTTGGCCGACGTGAGTGGCTGGAGGAATGCGGTTGTACCATCCCTGCTGATTTTGCGGCAGAGCTGCTGGGAAGCGTCAGCTTTGTGGCAGAAGGAAACCGCTTGCTTGGCGCGATCGGCTTTAACGATACCGTCCGTGAGGATGCGGCAAAGAGTGTCGCCGCTCTGCGTGCGCTTGGCACCGAGCGTGCCGTGATCCTGACGGGCGACCGTGAGGAGCCGGCCAGACTGATCGGCGAAGCGGTCGGCGTGGATGAGGTCTATGCCCGTTTGCTGCCGCAGGATAAGCTGGATCGCCTTCGTGAGCTTGGCGGCGAGGAGCACGGTGTGCTGGCCGTCGGTGACGGTATCAATGACGCGCTGGCACTGCGCGAGGCAGATGTGGGTATTGCGATGGGTGCGATGGGCTCGGATCTGGCGATCGAGTCGGCTGATATCGCGTTGATGAATAACAATCTGATGAATATTCCCTTTGTGGTGGACCTGGCCAAGAAGACCAAGAAGACCATTTATCAGAACCTGGTGCTTTCTATCGTGATCAGTGTGGTAATGATCGCGCTGTCTGCCTTCGGCATCATCAGCGCGCTGGCAGGCTCGATCCTGCACAACCTCGGTGCGTTTGCGGTGCTGATCAACAGCTCTCGCATCCTGCGTTACGACAAAGAGAAGTAAAATAAAAATTCCCGACGCAATGCGTCGGGAATTTTTATATACGTGTATGATTTTTGTGTAATCAGGGCAGTATTTCCTTCAAAAGCGCGCCTCGATAGCCCCGCTCGTAAACGCGGCGCACGGGCTCCAGCACGCGGGCCTCAAAGTCCGGCAGGTAGCGCGTGTAATCCTTGTAAAAATATTGCTCGTGGATCATCAGCGAGATAAAGCCGCTGCGGTGCGGGTGCGCGAGGATTTGATCCAGCTCGGCGAGCAGGTCATCGTAGCTGCGCAGGTTCAGCACCAGATCGATGCGCCCGAAGGTGATATCCAACTCGGTGTCCCGCCAGAAATCCCGCTCGCCCACGTATTCGGTGAGGGGGGAGGCGGTATGGTAGGCGACCAGGGGCTTGCCGTGCCTGTCGATCTCAAAGTAGCCTGCCAATCCCTTGATGCCCAGCGCGCGGAGGGCGCGAAGCACCTCCTCGTTGGCGGCACCGAAATGGACGGTGGTCACATCGTCAGAAAAGGCTTCCTCGCCTGCAAAGCGGATGATCTCGCGGCGTACGGCCTCGTAATCTGCGGTAACGGTGGCGGCATCGCCGTAGCGGTAGGGCGCGTCGGGGAATTCGGCGCGGGAATGGAAGGCAAGCTGCAGCCAATCGGCGTTGGCACGCCATTCCTCCTTGAATTTGTCGGTGACCATCGACAGGTCAAAATCGGGACGGTCGCTTTCAAAGTAGTTGGCCGCCGTACGGTCAAAGGCATAAAACAGATTCAGGTGGACCTTGGCGCCGTACAGATCATGCGCCTTTTTGTAGACCGCCAGATAGGGGTCGTCGAAAATGGACTGGTATTCATCCTTGTGCGCGGTGATGTTGGCGAGAAAAAGGATGTTGTCATCCGAGGAAATACGGAATTTACCCGTCCAACGGGTCGAGAAAACCACCGAAACGGTGGCTTTTGCACCGTTTTTGGCATCTTCGGCCACAAGGCGTGTCAGGCCCTCCCGAAGCGTTACTTGGGCGGTGAAGGTGCCGCCCTGCCCGGTGGCGGGTACGCCGTTCACCGTGACGGTGCCGTCGGCGGGGGCGGCCAGTTTTACGGTCAGGGTCAGCGCACCGTTTTCCATAGCGCCGTCTCGCTCGCAAAGGCAATCACCGTCAATGGGAAAGAGAAAGCGCAAGGGTGCGGACGTGTCAAAAAAGTCTTGCATCAAAGAAACCTCCTGTGTCATGGATCGGTGTTATCAGAATAACACAGCCGGACGAAAGGTGAAATACATTTTTGTTGCGGCTTTTCTTCTTTTTGCGGGGTCATCCCCTGTTGCGCAGACCCTTGGGGTAGTGGTTCTTCAGGCGGTCGCCCACAATCTTGCCGCCGCCGAGGGGCGCGCCCTCGTAAAGCAGAGCGGCGTAGCCGTTGCCATAGGCCGCCTCGGCGGCGGTGAGGGGAAGTTCCTCGCCGCGCAGATAGGCCGTAACGCGTGGGTCTCCATCCGACAGATCGATCTGCCGCCGGTACTGCTTGCCGTAGGCAGAGGCAAGCTGATGGTGAGGCTCGATCCGCCCCTTTTGCAGGGTGCCGATGCAGACACCCGGAGCGAAAAGCCCCCGTAACGGTATGGGAAAATCAGGTGTAAGCCATAATGTATCACGCCATTGGAGCAGTTGCATTCCGTCCGGTATTTCTGTCAGAGCATCTCGCAAAAACGCTTCTGCCATTTGTGCTGTTTTGCGGTCGGGAGCGCTCAGCTCACTTTTGGCAGCGTATTCTCCATCGCCTTCCTGTCGTGCCAGCAGCGCCACAAATTGCCCCTCGCCGGGGGAAATGTGGGGGTAGAAGCGGCGGCAAGCGCTAAGATCGTGTCCGGCACCCGAAAAGCATACGCCGCTGGCGGTGATCCGGATGATCTCGGGGGCGACGGGAAGCAGAGAAAAGTCGGGGTGCGCGGTGAGAAAGGCATCGATATTCTGTTCGTTTTCCTCAAGAGAGAAGGTGCAGGTGGAGTAAAGCAGGCGGCCGCCGGGACGGGTGAGACGTGCGGCGTTTTCCAGGATCTCGCGTTGCCGCTCGGCGCACATTTTCACATTTTCGGGGCTCCATTCGCTGCTCGCTACGTCATATTTGCGGAACATGCCCTCGCCCGAGCAGGGCACGTCGGCCACCACCAGATCAAAGCAAGCACCGTAAAAATCAGCCAAACGGTCGGTGGAAAGATTGGTCAGGATCACGTTTTTTGTGCCCATACGCTCGATATTGCCCTGCAGAATGCGGCATCGCGCAGAAACGTACTCGTTAGAAACAAGCACGCCATTTTCGCCAATGGCCGCGGCCAGCTGCGTGGTCTTGCCGCCGGGTGCCGCACAGAGATCGATCACACGCAGCCCCTTGTCGGGGGCAGCGGCACAAACGGTGCTGATGGCACCGGGATCCTGCATATAGATCATACCGGCGTGATGCGCGGGGAGGGCACCCACCTTATCTTCCGGCGCGTAGAAGGCGTTGGCGGCAAAGGGGAGGGGCGAAACCGAAAAGGGCAGCAACGGTATGAGTTTTTCGCTATTTGTTTTGACGGTATTCACACGCAAGGCGCGCACAGCAGGGGTGTTCAGCGCTGCCTCAAAGGCATCAAAATCAAGGCTTGGCATCCGGCGCATCCGGTCCAGAAATTCCTGCGGAATCAAACACGTTCCCTCCCTTTTTTCGTTAGATAAAATCAGTATAGCCCAAACAGTCGCTTTTTGTCAATAAGTTTTTTGAAAAAGGGCTTGACAACGCAAGGTGATTGTGGTATAATAACTGAGCAATTGAAGGGGCGCCCTTCTCTGAAAGTTTGCCGGAATGGCGGAACTGGCAGACGCCCGGGACTTAAAATCCCGTGAGATTATATCTCGTACCGGTTCGATCCCGGCTTCCGGCACCACTTCTAAAATTTCATATCGCGGAGTAGAGCAGCTGGTAGCTCGTCGGGCTCATAACCCGGAGGTCGCAGGTTCGATCCCTGTCTCCGCAACCAAAACGAAAAGACCACCCGACTGGGTGGTCTTTTCTTTTTGCTCGCGTGGCGCGGCTCGCGCCGCGCGACTTCCCGGGTTATGAGTCCGACGAGCGGGCTCGTTGGGGGAGTGCGGTTGTGCGCTGCCGATGGCAGATGAAGCGCAAGCGCACGAGTGGCCGCGGTCGCAGAGGTCAACCGAGCGTCGCGAGGGCAGACCGATGCGGGCACCGCAACAGGGATATGTTCGCACACACTTTCCGTGCCAATCCCTGTGCAACCACATTAAGTGACCGAAATAGATGCAGGTCACAAAACCCCAGACGCCACAAGGCTTCCGGGTTTTTTCATGCCATTTTTTCAAGTGAAAATAAAAAGGTGCATTTGGCATTTTTCGCCGTGCGAGGGGAAAGTGAACTTAAAAACAAAGATTTTCGGGGGCAGAATTCTCACATTTTCGTGAAGATTCTGCCCCTTTTTTGCCCCCTGTCAAATGTTAAATAATTATGTCTGAAAAACCGCGATTTTTCCGTAAGGTCTTGGCAAATATGAATTGATTTGTTATTCATTGCCGCATGAAAACGTGGTCGTTTGCTGTACCAACCAAATTGAACAAATGCAATTGTTGGATAAAAAAAGACAAATTGTTATTGACATATACCAAAAACCGCGCTATAATTGGCATATACCAAAAATAAGGAGCTATGTGAGATGCCAAGACCGAGAAAATGCCGCAAGGTTTGCAGGATGCCTGTCGCAGATACATTCGTTGCTAATTCAGCTAAAGAGGAAGCAGTTGTTTTGACCGTTGATGAATATGAGTGCATTCGACTCGTTGACTATCAGGGTTTTTCTCAGGAGCAATGCGCTGAATATATGCAGGTATCTCGTGCGACTGCACAGCTCATTTGTGATACTGCAAGAAAGAAGCTTGCTTCAGCTCTTGTGAACGGATATACGATTCGCATAGAGGGTGGTGATTACCATCTTTGTGACGGGCAAGAAACACACTGCGGATGCGGTGGCTGTCAAA